>JBGTMR010000330.1:0-26996 GCA_041743485.1 Pyrinomonadaceae bacterium | reverse complement strand
ATAAAAGACTTAACGTCTGACCATTAGCGAGACTTTTTGAACATGGCATTTTCTAATTGACATTCAAAAAGTCCAGCGTTGAAAACAAAAGACTTACGTTGTAAGGGTTTTTGGCGTTCTAAAAATGGATAAAGTCGAGCTAAGACTTATTAGAAGCAGTATGCAGAGATAGATTTCATCGCGCGCTGAAGACAAAGAGAACTGCGCCCGGTCGCACCCAAAGTGCGGCGTAACTTCTATCGAAGAAACCTGCAAGTATCTTCATCATCGGGTGAAATTTTATGCATCTTCTCCCGTCTCTTAAATAGTGAAAACTATTTTCGACGCAAAAGGGTTGAACGAGTGTCTAAGCGAGAAAAGATCACCCAAAGAGTGAACGGTCATACAAAACGAAAGCCATGAATATGTTCGAGCAAGCCAGCGCGGCATAGAAAGTTCAAAGCGCGGAAGAACAGGCAACACAAATCAAGGAAGAGCGCAGATTACGAAGTGAGTTCGAGGAACAACTGAAGGTAATAACCGGTCCGTCTGCCTTTACCGTGCGCGGATCGAGGAAGGAAACGATCACCGAAATTTGCGTGCTGGAAATTCAGTCTGTTACCTGAAAGCGATGCACGCCAAAGCGCGTGTTGAGCGGATTGAGCGACACACTTGCGCGGGAGCGATGGTGAACTTTCCGGCGTCGGATGCCTTTACAGAACGGGGTCTTGCTCTGGCGGGTGACGGTTGATTTCCGTATCGGCGGCGCGGATATGTCGTATGCGCTCGCGGTTGAGGTCGAGCAGTTCGATTGTTATCCGTCCGATAGACGTTAGCGGCAGGATCGTTAAGCCATCGCTCGACCAAACGAAATGTTCAGCCCACTCGTGTCGGCGCGGGTTGAAAAGCGGGATCGCTTCTTGCGTCCTCGAATCGAAGACTGATTGCTTGTTCGATTTGCGGCGGTTGCAGTGGAAGCAAGCGAGCGCGAGGTTCTCAATCGCGTCGGTGCCACCCTCAGCAACCGGCGTCAGGTGGTCAATAGTGAAGCGGACATACTGCCAACGCTCGTTAGTGTGACAATACTCGCACAAATGTGCGGCGCGGAGGCGAACCTGCTCTTGCAGCTTTAGCGAGACTTTACGCGGCACGGTTCTCTTCCGCGTCGGGGGGCGTGGCGGCAAGGTTGCGCGTGAGACGATTGAGATAGCTCAAATAATCATCAACGTCTTCATACTGCTGTAACTCCTGTTCTTCGTCAGGAGTCAGCAAAGCGGTTTTCTGTTTTTGCAGCAAATCCTCGATCCGGTCTTGCGCCGTCTGCGAAGCACGTAGGATGGGTACGCCGCCATCTAATTCGATGCTAATCGCTCCGTCATGCTGCAAGCCGCGCGGCAAACCGTTGAGCATCGGGACGGGTTGGATATGGTTCATAGATTCAGCCTCCAAACAAATCACACTTTAGCGGCACTAATGGTGGCAGCTACGAACATAAATTTCAACTTTCATCAGGTGCTGCGAGCTGGTCACTTCATCCTCAAAAATCTTCAGAGTGGCAAGAGCGTTTAATTGTAGACGGCGAGGAAACAACTGGAGGTTTTGACAATTACCGGTATCAAGCCGCACTTGAAAGAGCTTGCGAATTACTTGAGTTTGGCTGGAAAATCGAGGATGAGCGACTCGAAATTGATGGACAAAAATGCTGGGAAAATAAATGCACTTGCGCGGAATTCAAAGCATTAAAATCTTGCAGCCATGTGCTGGCAGCTCGGGTTGTGAGTTCTTACTATGACCGTAAACTTGAAGAGTTAGAAGTTGAAGATGCTGCGACATTCTTTGCAAAATACAAATAGCATCTAAATTTATTTAAAGTGAAAAAGAGAGCCAAGCTAAAAACTTGGCTCTCTTTTTGTTTTAAACAGACCAATGGTTTCCGCATCGCAAACATGTCCACATGCGAAGCCACACTGCGTATTTTCATCGTACTGTTTTTTACTTTTTTGATAAATCAGGTAAGTACCTGCTCCCGTTGTAAGTATACTTAACACTGATGCGGTTATCCCAATTATGTTTGAGAGAGTTTTACTACGCATAGGTATTCCTATCAATTCCAAAAGATAGAATGGCAGCATAACAATAGTACCCATCAGTAAAAACAATACGATTAAAGAGAATATTGGCACTATCACATAATGCCAACCACCCGGAACTGATGGTGGCGCATTTTCCAATGCAAAGTGACTAATTGATGTGCCGCCTGTGCGATAGCTATCCGTACCTAACCTTTCCGTTGCAATTCCGCTGCTCACGGATGAACCTTGGTTGTACGCATTACGACAAGTCATAACATCCGTCGAGCCACAGTTGTTACATTGCTGATTCATCATAGTTTTAATCCTTTCTTATGACATCATGGGCATAAAATAAGTCCACAACCACTTACCGTTTCTAAATTCAAAGAAGGAGACATATTTTCCGGTTTCAGCTCGAAATGGGTATTGATACTTGAACTTGTCACCGTCGTAGGGACCACCTTTTTTTGACAATACAAACTCCAGAACTTTCCACCCATCTCGAGGTTTACCATTGTCATCCTCAAAGTTCTTCGGGTTGTCTATATACCTTAAAAACGCCGCTGTACCCGACAACTCCTCTGGTCCGTCATAAGTGAATTTAAAATCACGTGACATTACAGTTCTTAGAAACTCTTTATCTTTGGCTTTAACTGCTGCAACGAATCGTGGAAAAAACTGTTGCCAAGCAGCACTGGCTGCTGCTGCATTGCGTGCAGGTGCAGGTCTGCGTCGTGTTTGAGATTGTGTTGTTGTTGGTAAAAATAAAAAGGCTACGCATAGCGCAGCCACGGCGAGCAACATAGGTGAGATATGCTTGTTCATGAAAATGAACTTTACTCTACTTTTGTGATTAGTCAAGAGTTTTTGGAATCAAATCATATAAGCAAATTTTTAGTGACGCCTACGGCTTTGCGTGTTATTTTGTGCGAGAAATACAACCCTTCTCGATTAAAAAATTCTCACAAAAAAACCACTGATCGTTAGGTCACAAATTATGATTAACAAAACCTCAGCCCTCGTTATAGTCGTACTCTGCCTTCTATCTGTTACACCTACGCACGCGCAAAGACGCCGCCAGCAAGCACCGAGATCATCTCGTGTGTCAGCAGATGATTCTTATCTTGCCGCCCAACGCAGCATAGAGGCTGCTATCGTTAATCTTGAAAGATACGTGGACAGTAATCCAAATGCAGCACGTGCAGCTACGGCTCGTCAACAACTTGACACGCTCAAATCACTCAGTCGAGCGGCAGTGCAACCTACGTGGTCAACCTTAAACGCGGGCGGTAGTGGTATGAATAATAACCTTGACACTTTTGCTATTTATGGGCGCACGTATTGGCGAGTGACTGCGATTGAAGCCACATCAGAAGAAACCCGCGCAACAATTGAGTTGCGTTGCTCGGAGGACAGCAGCAAATGCTTTCTCCGACCATTCGATTCTTACCCACTGATTATTGTCGATAGTGCTGGTGAGATTTACACGATGCTTAAAGTAGGCAATATGCCAACAGACGTTCAATCCGGTAGAGATAATGCTAGTCAACCAGTTGCGGTCATGGTGGGTGGTAGCCGGTTCACAATGGACGTCGTTTTCGCTCCACTCACGCGCTCCGCATCTTCCGGGGTTGTGCGGTACCGCCGTGGCATGAGAGAAGAACCAGCTAAAATAACGCGCGTTGAGCGAAGGTGATTGCCAGAATTCATTACTTTAACTTGCGCTTGATGCTTCTTTGAGTTTCATCTCCGCTCGCTCGTATTCTTCTTGCGTTAACTCGATGACTGAAGCGCGTTGTAATGAACGCACGAGGTCACGCTTGTCCGTGCTGATCTCGTCAATGTGTACTCCATGCGCGACATCTACATTCGCTATATAACTGACGTCAGCGCGATGAGGAAAACGCGGCTGCTAGGATTCGCGTTCGTTTTCAATCGGTTCGTCAATCTTGATTTCGGGAAACTTTACGCGGTCATAAACTTCGGCGAGTGACAAGCGGCAGTTGACGTTCGGTAAGTTGAGGGTGCCGGTTAAGGCATCAATACTAACAAGCAGCCAGCCATCGGAACGGCGCGTGTAATGTTCGACTAATGGCATGTCTTGCGCGATGAGAACGTAATCGGTCAGGGTTTCAATCTCGGCGCGAAAGCGAAGGAACTTTTCGCCTCTGTCGTAGCGTTCGGTTGACGGCGACAAGACTTCAAAGATTACTACGGGATTCGTTAGCACATCCTTTTCTTTATCGTGAAACAGAGGTGTGCCGCACACGATAATAAGGTCTGGATACGAAAACCGCCCGCGATATTTGGCGTGTAGCTGCGTGCGAACTTTCATGTTCGGCGATAACGCTTGGCATGGCGTGCCTTTAAGTTGTGCGCGAACTTCGCCCGCGATGTTGATGCTGATTTGGCTGTGCGCGAGGCTCTCGCCCGCCATCAAGAAAAGCTGCCCGTCAATGTACTCGTAACGCGCGTCGTTCGCGCGCTCAAGTTCAAGGTATTCGTCAAAAGTGTAATAAATGAGTTGTTGAGGTAATGCCATAAAGTTTCTCGCTCCCTTTGATGAAATTATAGCAAAGACAAAAAGAGGTCATAGAAATTATGCTTTTGACTATCACCACGACGCACACGCCCGCAACCGACTTGGGTTTCTTGCTGCACAAGAATCCGGCGCGCGTGCAAAGTTTCGATTTGTCTTTCGGAGCGGCGCACGTCTTTTATCCAGAGGCGAGCGATGAAACTTGTACGGCGGCTTTGTTGTTGGACGTTGACGTTGTTGGACTTGTACGAAACCGCCGCACGCCGCACGGTGAAGGCGGGACGCTTGGGCAATACGTCAATGATCGTCCTTACGTCGCGTCGTCGTTTCTGAGCGTCGCGCTGTCGCGTGTGTTCAGAAGTGCGATGAACGGGATTTGTAAAGAGCGTGCGGAGTTGGTTGATGAAGCGTTGCCGTTGGAAGCGCGGCTGGCAGTTGTGCCGTGTCGCGGCGGCGAAGATTTGTTGCGGCGACTGTTTGAGCCGTTGGGGTATGAAGTCGAAGCCGTGCGGTACACACTTGATGATAAGTTTCCTGAATGGGGCGAGAGTTCTTATTTCACCGTTGCTTTGCGTGGGCGTGTGCGGTTGCGCGACTTGTTGACGCATCTGTATGTGCTGATTCCGGTGCTTGATAATGAGAAGCATTACTGGGTCGGAGACGATGAAGTAGAGAAACTTTTGCGGCACGGCGCGGAATGGTTGAGCGGGCATCCGGCGCGCGATGAGATTGCGCGAAGGTATCTGAAACATCGTTCTTCGCTTGCGCGTGAAGCGGTGGCACGATTGATTGAAGAAGACGATGTTTCATCTGAAACGGCGGAAGTTCAAGCCGCGAAGATTGACGAGAAAGAACCGGAAGTCGAACGTGCGGTCGGGCTTCACACGCAACGCTTAAACGCCGTGCTTGCGGTGTTGAAATCGGTTGATGCGAAGCGCGTCGTGGACTTGGGTTGCGGCGAAGGCAAGCTGTTGCGGCTTCTGTTGGCAGATAAAAGTTTTACGGAAATCGTCGGCATGGATGTCTCGCACCGCAGCTTAGAAATCGCGCACGAACGCTTGAACTTGGAGCGTCTGCCGGAACACAGGCGCGAAAGAATCAAACTCTTGCATGGTTCGTTGATGTACCGCGACCGGCGTTTGGAAGGCTTCGATGCGGCGACTGTCGTGGAAGTCATCGAACACTTGGACGCCCCGCGACTCGTTGCTTTTGAGCGCGTGCTGTTCGAGTTTGTGCGTCCAAGAGCGATTATTTTGACGACGCCGAACAGCGAATACAACGTGCGCTTCGAGACGTTGCCCGAAGGCAAGTTGCGCCATAAAGACCATCGTTTTGAGTGGACGCGCGATGAGTTTGAAACTTGGGCGAACAGGGCGGCAAATCGTTTCGGTTACGCGGCACGCTTTCAGCCAATCGGCGAAGAAGATAAGGAAGTCGGCGCGCCATCGCAGATGGGCGTGTTCACGTTAAAGGATGAAGTGGGAAGGATGAAGGCGGAAGTAGAATGAAAATCACGATTCCTGAACTCTCGCTCGTCGTGCTGGTCGGCGCGTCGGGGAGCGGTAAATCAACTTTTGCGCGCGGGCATTTTAGAAGTACGGAAGTGCTGTCGTCCGATTATTGTCGTGGTCTGGTGTCGGATGATGAGAACAATCAGGCGGCGACGAAGGATGCTTTCGAGGTGTTGCGCTTTATCGCGGCGAAGCGGTTGGCGGCGGGAAACTTGACTGTGGTTGATGCGACGAATGTGCAGCCGGAAGCGCGTAAGCCTCTGGTCGCTCTGGCGCATGAGTATCACGTTTTGCCAATCGCCATTGTGTTGAATGTGCCGGAGCGTGTGTGTCAGGAGCGCAACGCGACGCGGGAAGATAGAAACTTCGGTTCGCATGTCGTGCGGCAGCAAACTCAACAGTTGCGGCGTTCGTTGGGAGCGTTGCGGCGCGAAGGTTTTCGTCATGTCTTTGTGTTGAAGGAAGATGAAATCGAGAGCGTCGAAGTTGAGCGTCAACCGTTGTGGAACAACTTGAAGCATGAGCGCGGAGCGTTTGACATCATCGGCGATGTGCATGGTTGTTTTGATGAGTTGTGCGAGTTGTTGGCGAAGTTGGGTTACGTAGTGGAGCGTGATTACAACGGCGATTTCAATGTAACGACACCCGACGGGCGGCGGGCGATTTTCTTGGGCGACCTTGTTGATAGAGGCAATAATTCGCCGGACGTGTTGCGGCTTGTGATGAGCATGAGAGCGAGCGGCGCGGGCTGGTGCGTTCCCGGTAATCACGATATGAAGTTGATGAAAAAGTTGTCGGGGAAGAACGTGCAGTTGACGCACGGACTCGCGGAAACTTTAGCGCAACTTGAAAACGAATCGCCGGAGTTCGTTGAGCGCGTGCGCGTCTTTCTTGATTCGCTTGTCAGTCATTATGTGATGGATGATGGCAAACTTGTGGTCGCGCACGCGGGGTTGAAAGAGAAATTGCAAGGGCGCGGTTCGGGGCGTGTGCGCGATTTTTGTCTTTACGGCGAGACAACGGGCGAGACGGATGAGTATGGTTTGCCTGTGCGTTACGACTGGGCGGCGGAGTATCGGGGCAAGGCGATGGTCGTCTATGGACACACGCCTGTGCCGGAAGCCGAGTGGCTCAACAATACGATTAACATTGATACGGGTTGCGTCTTCGGCGGACGTTTGACGGCGTTGCGTTACCCGGAACGCGAGCTTGTTTCCGTTCAAGCGCGTGAGGTTTATTACGAACCGGCGAAACCGTTTCTGCCTGTGCCAGATGAGAGGTTGAACGCGCAACAACAGTTCGACGATGTGCTTGACCTCGAAGACGTGACGGGTAAGCGCATCATCGAAACGAGACTTGCACGCACGGTCACGATTCGTGAACAGAATGCGACCGCCGCCCTCGAAGTAATGTCGCGCTTTGCCGCGAACCCGAAGTGGTTGGCTTACTTGCCGCCAACGATGTCGCCGTCTGAAACCACGAAGGAAGCCGGTCTGCTTGAACATCCGCGCGAAGCCTTCGCTTATTTTCTGCGTGAAGGAATCGGGCAAGTCGTGTGCGAAGAAAAACATATGGGTTCACGCGCTGTCGTGGTTGTATGTCGTGATGTGGACGTGGCGCGCAAGCGTTTCGGGATTACGGAAGATGAAAACGGCATTGTTTATACGCGCACGGGCAGACGTTTTTTCGACGACGTGAGATTGGAAGCGGCATTGCTTGAGCGAGTCAACAATGCTTTTGCAAAGTCGGGTTTGTGGGATGAACTTCAAACCGATTGGGCGATTTTAGATTGCGAGTTGATGCCTTGGTCAGCCAAAGCGCAAGAGCTTTTGCGCGCTCAGTACGCGGCGGTAGGTTGTGCTTCGCGCGTCGCATTTGATGAGACGGTGCAAAGTTTGCGACTCGCATCGGCGCGCACGCCGGAAGCCGGAGACTTGCTCGAACGCTTCACGAATCGCGCGGAGAATGCGCGTCTCTACACCGATGCCTATCGTCGCTATTGTTGGACGGTTGCGTCGCTTGATGATTTGCGTCTCGCGCCGTTTCACTTGCTGGCGACGGAAGGCGCGACGCACTTCGACAAGAATCATTTGTGGCACATCGAACACATTAAGCGACTTTGCGATGCGACCGATGCGGACGATGTTTTGTTGATGCCGACGAACTTCATCACGGTTAATACGACGGATGCCGAGAGTCAAGCACACGGCATCGCATGGTGGGAATCTTTAACCGGCAAGGGCGGCGAAGGAATGGTCGTTAAACCGCTTGAGTTCATCGCACGCGGCGGGCGCGGTATCGTTCAACCTGCGATTAAATGTCGCGGACGTGAATACCTGCGAATCATTTACGGCGCGGAATACACCGCACCGGAAAACTTGGAAAGATTGCGCGCGCGCGGGCTTTCGACGAAACGCAGTTTAGCGTTTCGTGAGTTTGCTTTGGGCGTTGAAGGGCTTGAAAGATTTGTGCGGCGCGAACCTTTGCGGCGTGTGCATGAATGCGTGTTCGGCGTGTTGGCGTTGGAGAGCGAACCCGTTGACCCGCGTTTGTGAGTCCGAAGTTTTTCAAGCGGTGACGAAGTGTCAGGGTGATTATGGGAAGCGAGTCGCGCGACAATTTCAATCTTGTATTGCCGATGGGGACGCAAGTCGTGACGCGCGTGGAAGCGCGGGCGGGCGGCAAGTTTTACCCGTGCGGGGCGGTCGGCGTGGTTGTCGAAGCACCTGTTGATAACTCTTGTTCGTATCTCGTGCGCTTGCCTGATGACACGATAGTCGCTTTGCGACGCGAAGGGTTCTCGATTCGCAAACACGCGCGCGGCAAGAGTTTCCGTTGTTGTTTGCGACGATAAGCGGGGCGCATCTCTACGGCTTCGCTTCCGCAGATTCTGATTTCGATGTGCGCGGCGTTCACGTTTTACCGTTGCGCGATGTCGTCGGGTTGTACGATGCGCGCGAAACAATTGAATCAAATACGGTGCGCGACGGGCGCGAGTTGGACGTTGTAACGCACGATGCGACGAAGTTCTTTAACTTGCTCTTGAAGAAAAACGGCTACGTCCTCGAACAGCTTCTTTCACCGCTCGTGTTGCACACGACGCCGGAGCATGACGAGTTGAAGGCGATTGCGCGCGACCTTATCACGCGCCACCACAGTCATCACTATTTCGGTTTCGCACACACGCAATGGAAGTTGTTCGAGAAAGAAAACCCGCCGCGTGTCAAGCCTTTGCTTTACCTGTTTCGCGTGCTTCTGACGGGTATTTACCTTACGCGAACGGGCGAGGTCGAAGCGAATCTCGTCAGGCTTAACAAGAGTTTTAATTTGTCTTACGTCACGGAACTTATCGGGCGCAAACAAGCGGGGGCGGAGAAAGAGACGCTGCCCGGTGCGGACATCGCCTTTTACAAAAGCGAATACGAACGATTGCGCGCTGAACTGCAAACGGCTCACGAAGCAAGTGATTTGCCCGACCAACCGCTCGGCAAGGCAGCGTTGAACGACTTGCTTGTGCGCGTGCGTCTCGGCTGACAAGAGTTGTTGAGAGACCGCTCGGTGAAAATGTTTGTGAAGATTGACTAAGCGAAGATTATGAAACTCGCATGGGCAACCGATATTCACCTTGATTTTGCGCGGCGCGAGAGCATCACCAAGTTTTGCGATTCAGTCGCGGCGAGTGCTTGTCACGCACTCGTAATTTCCGGCGACTAAAGATTTAGCTTGTGTTCAAGTAGAGATTTAGATTCATGCAAAGTCTGCATATTCCAATGACATGGGAAGAGTTCGAGCGAAGCCCCGCGCGCTTCGGGTGGAAGCACGAATATTGGGACGGTTGCGCGCACTTGACACCGATGGAGACGCACGTTTGCGCGCAGGTGAAAGTCGAACATCGCGCGTTTCAGACGCGGCAGCGTTTCGCGTCGCGCTCTGTGACGGTGGACGTTTGCAACACAAGCACGTTGCGACTCCCGCCGTGCTCGACGGTTTGACAAATGTAAAACTCACGCTCTTGCGGGTCTTTGACGTGATCAAGGACGCGGACGTTGTGCCCCCACGATATTGTTCAACAACCTGTTGGACAAATTGCTCATCAGGGTAAGCTTCGGCAAAAGCGCGCATCATAGAGCGGGTTGGGGCGCGAGAAACCCTTCATCTCTGGAAACGCGCTCCGCAAATCTTTCGCCAAACGCTCGATGATTTTCGCGCCCCAGCCCTGCTGCTGACGCGCGAGGATGTCGCACCCCACCTGCCAGTACAGCCCGACGAGTTCACGGTTGACGGCAAGCGCGGCGCGTACCTGCGCCGAACGAACTCGCGCTCTGAGGTCGCGCAAAGAGTCGTCATAGCCCGCGAGCGAATCGGCGGGAGATGCGATGACAAGGGCGTTTGCGGCTTTAACTTTTCGTTTCCTCATAATATGAATTACTACCTTTTCACCGGCGGCGTTGGCGTTTGCCCGTGAGTCGCTTCAGCCGTGCGCGCCATTCGTCAGACTCTAAGGCGACTTCCATCAACAGTTCGACGAGTTGTTCCTTGCTCCGCGTCGCCAGAAAATCCGCCGCTTCGTCGAGCGTCTCAATCTTAGGTCGAGAGCCGTAGTATTCATCGTCATCATCAGTCAACTCGTCCTCTTCGTCCTCGTCGGCGGGGGATGCCACAACGTCAACGTAGCAGAGCGCAACGGCGACACAATGTTTGCAAAACAGATCGTCATCACCTACCGGACACGAGCAAGAGAAGCGGAGCGTACCTGCCTCAGACCACAGCACAACCGTGTAATCCTCCGTGCCCTCGACTCTCGCGGCGAGTTTGCCCGCGTACGTCACGAGCGAGCGCACCGCGCCGTCGGAGAAGTACCTCTCGCCCCGCTGGTAAAATTTCTCGCCCGCCAACTCTCGCACTCGCCGATTGTCGCGTAATGAGTTAATCAAATTATCGCTCATGTCATTTCATCTCCGGTAATTATCATCTAGGTTTTGACGCAACAAGGGCGACTCCTCAGCGGCAAGCCTTCGCCGTTTATGCACACAAGCCTTAAACCTCGTAGTTTATGGTTTATCGTGACGCCTTTAGAATTAATGACATATCGCACTTGGATTTACATCACGAAAATTCGTGTTAAGAATCCTATGGCAGAGAATGGCAGAATCAGTTACAGTAAAGCTATGAAGACAGAAACCAAAGACCAACTGACGAGCATGAACATCTCGCTTCCTGAGTCAATGAAGCTTTTCATTGAAACGGAGGTTTCGAGCGGCGGCTACGGCACAGCAAGCGAATATTTCCGTGAGCTAGTGCGCGAGGCAAAGCGGCGAAAAGCCGAAGAGCGTTTAGAAACCCTTTTGCTTGAAGCTCTCGACAGTGGAAAGCCAATCACGGTAACTCCTGAGTATTGGGAGAACAAAAAAGCATCGCTCACGACGAAGTACGAGAAGAAAAGTAAATGACACGAGAACTTAACGTTCTTCCTGCCGCAGACACCGACATCGACGAGTGTTTTTATTACTATGAGGAGCGGAGCGGACTTGAAACGGCTTTCCGCTTTGTTGATGCGATTCGGGAAAGTTTCGAGCGGCTTTTGCAGCTGCCCCACATTGGAAGCCCGAAAGAGTTTCGGCTATCGCGTCTTCGTGGCATCAGAATGTGGAGGGTCAAAGGCTTTGAAGATTACCTCATCTTCTACCGCCCGACTGATGATGACGACATCACAGTCTTACGAGTGCTTCACGAAAAGCGCGACATTGAAGAGGTTTTTAGTGATGAATAGCCAGAGTACATAGCAGCGTGAGATCGCTACCTAATAGTTAATGGGTTACGGCACATAACGTCCTTTATGTGCTATAAGACGGATTATGACGACCGCCCTTGTACAGAGTAAGACCGCGCCGACTGAAATAGCGTTTCCACTTCCAAGCATCATCACGCAGGAAGGACGGAAGACCACCAAACGCTTCCTTGAGTTCTTTACCGCTAACATCAGAAACAAAAATACACGGCTTAGTTACGCGCGAGCGGTCGCGCAGTTTCTCGCGTGGTGCGAAGAGCGAGGTATCAGCCTCACGCAAATAGAGCCGATGATGGTAGCCGCCTATATTGAACAACACGAAGGGTCGAAGCCAACGGTAAAGCAACATCTATCGGCAATCAAAATGCTTTTTGATTGGTTAGTTATCGGTCAGGTTATCCCCACGAACCCCGCCGCATCCGTGCGCGGTCCGCGTTACAGCATCAAGAAAGGTAAGACACCGGTACTTTCATCCGAGGATGCGCGCAAGCTGCTCGATAGCATTGATACGAGCCACGTCGTCGGACTGCGTAACCGCGCGCTGATTGGGATTATGTTTATAGCTTTGCCAGAGTCGGCGCAGTCGTGAAGATGCGCGTGCGCGACTACTACCCGCAGGGCAAACGCTTCTGGCTGCGTTTGCACGAGAAGGGTGGCAAGTTTCACGAAGTCCCGGTGCATCACACGGCGGAAAACTATATAGATGAATATATCGAAGCGGCGGGTATCAAAGACGAGCAAAACAAATCGCTCTTTCGCACGACGCGCGGCAGGGCGCGGACGCTTACGGCGCAGACTTTAAGCCGCTTTGACGCGCATAAAATAATCAAGCGGCGGGCAATAAATGCAGGTTTGCCGGAGATCATTTCGTGCCACACTTTTCGTGCGACGGGAATCACGACTTATCTGAAGAACGGCGGCACAATCGAACACGCGCAACGCATCGCCGCGCACGAATCGCCGCGCACGACGAAGCTGTATGACCGTACGAGCGACGCCATCAGCCTTGATGAAATTGAGCGCATTATTATCTGATTCTCGCGCGACATAGAGCGAACTACAAAATCTCCCTGTTCTTGCCTTTGTGACCTCTTCAGATGACGACGAACACCCTACGTCGTTGCGACCATCAGTATGCCGCAAACAGTAGCGGTCAAAGCGGTGCTCAATTTGATTTCCACCTTTTCGACGTTCGACTCATTCCGTCATGCCGCCCCGGACTTTCGTAAGCAATCATCGTCTGTTTTGCGCCCCCAAAATCTAGTCGGCGTCAGCGTTATCTGGAGACAGTGGCGCACTCTTCCGTGCAATCAATGGAATCGGTTGATTCTGGCAAAACTTCGTATTGATTCGTCAATTCATTGTAAAGTGACGTTACCTGTCACAGTTGCTACTGTAATCTGCGTTGTACCATGAGTTCCCAATCGAACAACCCGCCGCGCGTACACCTGCGGGTACTCGAACGAGTTATCCGCATCCACAAGCAGATCGACTCCGGCTGCTTCCCTGATTGCAACTCACTGGCGAAGTTGTTGGAGCGCGATGTACGCACCGTCAAACGCGATATTGCCGAGATGCGTCACACCTACCGGGCACCAATCAAGTACAGTCGCGCAAAGCGTGGTTTCTATTATGCCGAACTTGGCTGGCAACCGCCGCTCGTGCGACTGACGGAGGGTGATCTGCTCGCGTTCTTCACCGCCGAGTATGCACTCAAGTGTATGGGTCACACGCCGGAAGCCGCGCTGCTGCGGTCGAGCGTCACCAAATTCGCCGCATATTTGCCGGATGAAATCTCTATCAATCTTGGCAATCTCGGCGCGGCACTCAGTTATGAGTCGTCACCGCATACCACCGTCGAACCTGAAACACTCAAAATCTTAGCCAAAGCCGCAGGTGAACGGCGCACCGTTGAATTTGACTACTACTCGCAGCATCGCGGCGCACAAACACACCGCCGGGCAGACGTGTTGCTGCTTCACAACTTTGCCGGTGATTGGTATGCCATCTCCTTCGACCACTTGAGCAATGAAATGCGCGACTTCCACATCGGACGTATCAGCCGCTTGCGTTTAACCAGCAACTATTTCGTACCACCCGACCATTGGAACAAGGATGAATACCTCAAACGAGGATTTTTGATGGTACGCGGCGGCAGGCTTACGCAAGTATCCATCGTCTTTGATTCTTACCAATCGCAATGGATGCGCGAACGTCGCATGTTCCATGCCGAAGAAACACGCGAAGAGTTGCCGGACGGAAGCCTTCGCCTCTCCTTCCCCGTCGGCACGAACGGACTCGAAGCCGTCGCGCGATTTTGCCTTGCCTACGCAGGACACGTTCAAGTCGAACGCCCCATCGCACTCCGCAAATTATTTCGTGAACGCCTAATTGACGCACTCGAACACCACACCGGAGATTGAATGACTGACTAAATTCCAAACACTCGCTGCATTGAGAACTTACCGACAAGCCGCTACCACAGAGGACAACAGCTATGCCCCATGAACCCGCTGACACCACAACACCGGATGCCCTGATAACAACCCAAATGTTCGCTCCCCAAATCATCGTGCGCTTTCCCGTACAAGGGCAAAAGCTTCCCTCCGACCACGGCTACGCGCTCTACGCCGCACTCGCCGGGAAGCTTCCCGCGCTTCACGAATCACACTGGCTCGGTGTCGAACTCATTAGCGGCATCCCGTGGGGACAAGGCATCATCGCGCTTCCCAACCGCAACGCCTCACTCAAACTTCGCTTGCCCGCCGACCGATTCGGCGCGGTGCTGCCGCTCGCCGGACAGAGATTCGACATTGGCGGACACCCCATCACCCTCGGCATCCCCATCGCTCACCCGCTCACGCCTGCCGCTTCCCTCTACGCGCGCTTCGTCACCATCAAGAAGTTCACCGAACCCGAACTCTTCCTCGAAGCGGCACAACGGCAAATCGAAGAACTCGGCATCACGGCAACCCTTGAGATGCCAACGGACGAACAACATCGCTTCCGCCGTCGCATCCTGAAAATCAAAAGTGCAACCATCATCGGCTTTTCGCTCACCGCGCACGAATTAAACGAAGCCGACTCTATCAACCTTCAATCGCACGGCATCGGCGGTCGGCGCGCGATGGGCTGCGGGTTGTTCAATCCTATTAACACTGCGCGAATATGAAAGGTCAAAGCATGAGTAATAGAGTTTTACTTGCTAAGAGTTGGCATGATGAGGATGGGACGCAAAACATCCCTGCATACGCAAGGCTTGATGAACATTTGCGAGCGGTTAAGTTAGCAGGGCGATGCTTAGTCGAGTCCGCCGGGCGGTTGATGCTTGAACATCTTGGACTTAACAACGGCAAGTGGCATACACGGCTCACTTGTGGGTTGCCAGTCGCGTGTCTATGCCATGACATCGGCAAAGCGAATGATGGTTTTCAAGAGATGGTGACGGGTGAACGCGACCCTCGAAAGCAGCCTGCACGACATGAGTTGTTGAGTAGTTTGCTGCTTGAAGACAAAGAAAGTCCGTTGCGCGCGTGGGTGCATAGCACAATCGAAAAGGAGTGCGATGTTGATGACGTGCAGCCGTTGCTTAATTGCATCATCGGTGCGGTAGCCGGTCATCACGTAAAACTCGATGACAAGTGGGCGAAGGCAGCAAACTTTATGCGTGGCGGATGTGGAGATAAACTTCGCTTGCACTTAACTCATTCTGATTTAAGTACGGCTTTCGGTGAGCAAGTTTTCAGCGAGGACGTGACTTACTCGCTAGTTCTTGACGAAACAACCTATCTCGGCGCGCGCCTTCCATCTTTCAGGAAGCAAAGCAACAAGTGGAGCAGATGGCTCGAAGAAAACGACGATTGGCGACGATTCGCCGCCGCGCTGAAAGCTTTGTTGATGGCGGCTGATGCCGTCGGCAGCGCGACCGCTCCACACAACGAAAACATCGAGCGTTGGGTAAAGCAAACACTTTCAAACCGTATCAGCGTGGGCGAGATGCAAGCGGTTGTCGAAGCCAGATTAAAAGGTTACAAGCTGCGACCTTTTCAGGAATCCATCGGCGCATCACAGCGGCGTGTGACGCTGGTCGAAGCCGGATGTGGCACGGGGAAAACCGTTGCCGCTTACGAATGGGCAAAGCATCATGCCGAAGGTAAGAAGTTGTTCTTCTGTTATCCGACAACTGGAACAGCAACAGAGGGCTTTCGTGGCTACGTTCACGAAACGGAAGTCGAAGCCGCGCTAATTCATTCACGCGCCATTGTTGATTTAGAAAACATTGCGCGCGTCCCAGACGAAGAGGATGTGGACGGAGAAAGAGAACAACTGCTGCGAATCTCATCGCTTTCTCTATGGAGTCCGAAGGTCATCATCTGCACGGCTGATACAGTCTTGGCTCTCATCCGCAATAACCGTCGCGGACTTTACAACTCGCCCGCGATATTCTCCGCCGCTTTCGTCTTTGATGAACTACACGCCTATGACGAGCGCATGTTCGCAGCCGTCATCGCGCTTATCAAAGCACTACCCACCGCCAGCTTTTTGCTGATGACAGCCTCGTTGCCGAAAGCGCGCAAAAACTTTCTCTTATCAGTTGTCGAAGACGTGGCGGAAGTCCCTTCCCCGAAAGCGATTGAGGAACTGCCGCGCTATTTGTTCAAGCGAGAAACAGACGACACGCAAGCGAAAGAAGCGGCGCGTGAAGCGTTAAAAGATGGTAAGCACGTGCTGTGGATTTGCAACACGGTAAAAAGGGCGCAAGTGGTGTTTGAGGAATTGGGAAAAGAGTTTGAAACCGTGACTTATCACAGTCGCTTCAAATATGAAGACCGTGTAGAGCGACACCGCGAAGTGATAAGGGCGTTTGAAGATGAAAGCAATTCCAGCGGCTTTTGTGCCGTGACAACTCAAGTTGCGGAAATGTCGCTTGACCTCAATGCCGACTTGCTCATCAGCGAAGTCGGGCCGATGTCGGCATTGATTCAAAGACTCGGACGACTCAACCGCCGCATCACTCCTGAGAAACCCGGCAGCCCGCGTATAGCGATATTTCTCACTCCAGACCAAATCAAACCTTACGATGAATGCGAACTTCAGCTCGCGGAAGAATGGATTAAGCGACTTATCGCTAAAGACCACGCACTTAACCAAAACGATTTAGCCGATTGCTTCAACGCACTTTCGCCGCAAGCAGAATTAAACCTCAACTTGCAATGCAACTGGCTTGATTCCGGTTGGTTCGCCGAGCCGGAGCATATACGCGACACGGGCTTTTCCGTTTCTGTATTGATGGCGGAAGACATGAACGATTGTCGCTCCAACAGCGCGGAGATTATCAAACGAGCGATTCCGATGAATTACAACGCGCGACGGATGAACGGCTGGCACGAATACAAAGGACACTTGATTGCGCCGAAAGACGCGATTGACTACGACGCTAAAAGGGGGGCGAAACTACGATGAAGATGACGCTACAACTCAACGCACCCGGCATGACGAGCCTGCACAAAGCCGGACTTGCCGGACTTTACATGACGCTGCGCGCGCTCGAACGACAACATGCGCGACGACAAAGGCAGCAAGTTAAGCAGGACGCAAACCGTGCCATAATTGATGGTTTGAAATGGACACTCGCGCCGAAGCAAGTTGAACTCGAATGGGAAGACGCGAAACTAAAAGACGCTTTCATAGACCTAATCAACAAATCGTTTTCGGTTGATAAGGAAGGCTTCATCCGACTTGCCGGACTTGAACCCGACAAAGAACCTTCGCCCGCGCACAAACATCATCTTTACATCGCGCTGCTTAACAGTTTCTTGCAATTCGGTCCGCATCGCCCAACAGAGAGTAAGCGAGCTTTGACGTATGAAGTTGATGACCGCGTGTTTTGGATTAAAGAGTTTGCGCCGATAAAAGAGTTTCGCCACCAAAAAGCCGTTAAGGATTTCATAGGCAAGGATGCAAGTTTCAAATCTTGGATTGAAGCCACAGGTTGGTTGTATCCGGGCGGAGGTAAGCGTCATTGGGCGCATGACAGCACCGCGCTAAATGAACCAATAAACGCTGCGCTTGCGCTTATGTTCGCGCCTGTCGGAGTCGTTTATTTCACTCTCCGCTCACGTAGCAAAGGACGCAAAGCGCGACTCGCGTTGCTCATTCCTGAAATTCAAGATTTAGAACTGTATGCGGAAATGCGCGAAGACTTCGCGGCGCGCGGCGTGTTGGAATTGACGGCAAGCGGCGCATCAGACGCCGCGTTGCGATTGCTTACGATGACGGAAAGCAAGCGTGCTGGAAATGAGTTGGCGCAAGAAAGCGGAACTCCTTTCATGTGTCGCGTTGTGACCTTCGGCATCGTCAATTGGAACGAGAAACAGAAATCAAGAACAAGTTCGTACACCGTCGTTTCCGGTGAGATCAAAGGCTTGGAAAACTACAACCGCGCAATGGCGATTTTCCCAAATCGTTGGCAGCGAAGCGCGGAAGAACGCAACCGCAAAGATGAAGTCACAAAGCCTGAAAACTACTTCATCACGACTTACTCGGCGCGCGAGTTTATCGCCGACAACATCGCGCACGGCAATGTTTGGTATCACGATCTTGCCGGATACATGAACGCGAAAGAAGCTCGTGAAGCACTCACGACATACGAAAAAAAGGAGATGGCACAAATGGTCAAAGAAGCTGTGTTTGACACAGACAAGGACACGGGCAGCGAACGTCTTTTCGTGAACGTCTGCCACGAAAGCTGGCGCAGGCGCATGGGCAAATTAGGCGAACGCGCGCGCCGCGAGAACACAAACTTTAACGCGCTGGTCAATAAGGAAAGCGAGCGTTTGCGCACTTCACTGATGCGAAGCAAGAACGCCGATACGTTACGCGAGACCGTTGTTGATTTTTGGGCGCGAAGCGGCACGAATGAGCACTTGCAAGGCGATGGACTCGCTAAACTCTTGCCGTTTTTCGATGAAAAGAGTTGGCGCAGAACGCGCGACCTGACCTTGCTTGCGCTTATCAGTTATCAGCCAAACACCCCTGAAGAAGTAGTAGCACTCAACTCAGACCTGAGTGTAAATGTGGGAGACATAGACAACCAAGAAGGAGACGAAAACTAATGAGCAAACATTTATTCGGTTTAATCGTGACACCACACGGCGCGGCGGCAAACAATCGCGGCGAAAACGAGGGCAATATCACGACGCTGCAAAAGATTTTGTGGAAGGGCGAAGTTCACACCACCGTTTCTGCCGAAGCGATTCGCTGGGCGTTGCGCTACTTCTGGCAACGAAGCGGCAATGAAGTCAACCGTCAATGGAATGACGAAACATCTGACCACGAATGGCGTGACCAAACATGGTCGCCGTGGACAAGCAATGACGAAGCGGAACGCACCAAACCGACATTTATTGATGATGATGTGCTTGGCTTCATGCTTGCGGAAGCGGCAAATACTGACGGCAACGATGTTCTTGATTCTTTGAAAGCGGATGCTAAGAAGATTGATGAACAAATCAAAGCGTTACCGGCAAACGAAAAGAAGTCTGACCACGCGAAGCAGCTTGAGAAACAAAAGAAAGAACTAAAAGCAAAGGTTGATGTGCTTTCAAAAGGCAAAACCGACAAACGGCGCGGTGCGTTGGAAGTGACGCGGGCGATTTCGCTTTCACCTTTTGCCGGTGACATCACGTTCAACGCGAAAAGCGGGACAAAGACCAACACCAGTTTGTACGGCACGGAACTTCACGCCACGCGCTATCAATATGGCATCGCGCTGACACCTGAATCATTGCGCGATGCGGCGCGCGTCCTGAATGTTGTTGATTCGATTATCGGATTGTGCGAAGTCGCCGGAAACCACAGCCGATTCTTGTACGACTTCGCTCCTGATTCCGTCGTGTTTCGTTGGACGGACGATTTCGCGCCGCGCCTGCTTTACGGCTTCGAGATGGACAAGGAAGCGAATCTTTCGTTTGACCATGTGCTGAATAAAGTTGAAGCGGGCGACATTGCGGCAAATGAGTTATTCATCGGCGGCTCAATCATCGAGACGTTAGATACGCAAGCGCGGGCGATACTCAAAGTCACCGATGACAAAACCGATACGGGCAGCAATAGTGCAGGCGCGTTCGTCAGTCGCGGAGTGAAAGCGGCGGCAATGGCTTTGAAAGACCGCATCGGAAGAGATTTGAACGTCAAAGCCGCGACGAATGGAGAATAAGCGATGGAACAAATCGGCGTTTATGTCTCCGTACCCGTCGCCTGTTTTCGCGTGCCGCGTGCGCGTGAATACTTTGAGACTTTCCCATGCCCGCCGCCTGCAACCGTGTACGGGATGCTGCTGTCTATGGTCGGCGAAACGAACCGTCGCGTTCACGAAGGAGCGGAGATAGCGATTGCGATGCTATCCGTTCCTTCGTACTCGACGGTGTTGAGAACGCTGTGGCGTGTCAAAGATAAAAACGAAGGTTTGGGTCAAGGCAACAATCGCCGTCCTGACTTCCAAGAGCTGCTAACCGATGTGCGCTTCATCGCATGGGTCAGACGCGGCGTACATGAAAGCAACGAACAGAGTCTCGCGGAGCGATTAAGCGAAGCGTTCCTTCAACCTTCCACCGTTTCGCGCTTTGGTGGTTTGTCGCTCGGCGAAAGCACGCACTTGGTTGACGAGGTAAAGCCTTACACACAAACCACAGAGCGCGGCAGAGTTTTGATGAAACAAGATGACGGGGATTTGTCTTTGCCCGTGTGGGTTGATCATGTCGGCGCGAATACTCGTTGGGCGCAATACACGCTACGCGAAGAAACTCTCATAACTAAGAACCTCACCGATGCATGGACGGCGATTCTTCGCCCGCAAAGATGAGCCACTATCGCAAGACAAGTTGCGCGTTTCCTGTCCACGGTTAGTCAGACCATTAGGTATTCGTATGACATCACTGCCGATTCACGCACTTCACGCGCTGCGTTATTGCGAGCGTCTGTTCTATTTCGAGAACGTCGAGGGGGTTCGCGTCGCCGATGCCGCCGTGTATGCGGGGCGGCGTTTGCACGTCGAGATTGAGCGGGATGAGGACGCGGGCGAGGAGTTGACCCTTGAGTTGGAGAGCGAGCGGCTTGGGTTGAAGGGTAAGGTTGACTGCGTGCGGCGGCGCGATGGAACGATTACGCCTTACGAGCATAAGCGCGGGCGGGCGGCGCGTGATAAGCAGGGCAAGCCGGAGGCGTGGGCGAGTGATAGGTTGCAGATTATCGCGTATGCCGCTCTCGTCGAAGAACACGCGGGACGTGAGATTGCGGAAGGGCGTGTGCGGTATCACGCCGATAATGTGACGGTGCGCGTCGGCATTGACCAGACGGCGCATGAGGAACTACGAGTGGCGATTGCACGCGCCGGAGAGTTGGGGCGAAGCGTCGAGCGTCCGCCGGTGACGGAGAACGAGCGTCTGTGTCCGCGCTGTTCGCTCGCGCCCGTGTGTCTGCCGGAAGAAGCGCGTCTGGCGAATAAGTTACGAGATGAGTATGCCGTAACCCGTGAGTCGTCGGCGATGGATGGTTTGGGTGTGATTGTTGGTGGCGACGGTGCGAATGCTATGGGCGAGGTGGTTGTAGTAGGTAGGCAAGCCGAACCGGAACGGGCGGCGTTGCGTTTGTTTCCCGCCGATGATGACCGCAGAAGTCTTCATGTTCTGACGCAAGGGGCGCGTGTCGGACGCAAGGGCGACAGGTTCGAGGTGGCGGCGCGGGATGAAGAATCGCAACTTCACCCGGTGCGAGAAATCGGGCAGGTCGTGTTGCACGGGTTTTCGCAAATCACGACGCAGGCTTTGCGCTTGTGTGCCGACCAGAACATCGGCGTGCATTGGGTGACGACGGGCGGGCGTTACATGGGAGCGTGGGTATCGGGGGCGGGCAGCGTGCAGCGTAGAATCAGGCAGTACCGCGCTTTAACCAACGAAGTGTTTTGTTTGAACTTGGCGCGACGTTTGGCGGAAGCCAGAGCGCGGGCGCAGTTGAGTTTTCTGTTGCGTGCGAGTCGTGATGCGGGACGTGCGACGGTGGAAGTCAAAGACGCGGTGAGCGGGATGAGGAAACTTCTCGCGCCGCTTTCGCGTGCCGTGAACATTGACAGCTTGCGTGGTTACGAAGGCAGCATCGGGGCGCACTACTTCTCTGCCCTGCCGCATTTGATTGTCGCGGAAGCGGGAGAAGCGATGCGACCCGACGGGCGCAATCGCCGTCCGCCGAAAGACCGTTGCAACGCCCTGCTGTCTTACGGTTATGCGATGCTTTTGAAAGATGTCTCAAACGCGATTGTGACGACCGGACTCGACCCGTGTTTGGGTTTCTATCATCAACCGCGCAGCCAAGCCGCACCGCTCGCGCTCGACTTAATGGAACTGTTTCGCGTCTCGATGGTTGACTTGCCCGTCGTCGCATCAATCAATCGTAAGCAGTGGGATGAG
Organism: Pyrinomonadaceae bacterium; assembly: GCA_041743485.1. Classification (GTDB taxonomy): domain Bacteria; phylum Acidobacteriota; class Blastocatellia; order Pyrinomonadales; family Pyrinomonadaceae; genus JANDLT01. The sequence goes on along the minus strand of JBGTMR010000330.1, from coordinate 4,644 downwards.
ACGGCGGACTTCCGTATCGCGGGCGAACAAGTTTGGCTCTCGGACACGGGGCGCAAGAAGTTCATACAAATCTATGAACGGCGCAAAACCGAGAAGTGGAAGCATCCGGTCATCAACTATTCGCTGTCCTATTCGCGCTTGATTGAACTCGAAGTCAGGCTGCTGGAAAAGGAATGGACGGGCGACGAAGGCGGATTGTTTGCGCGCATGAGAATGAGATAGAGCGCGTTGCGAGGAGAGTTCGGTATGGCTGAAAATAAGAGTTGGTACGTCATCAGTTACGACATCACCGAGCCGAAGCGTTGGCGCAAGGTGTACAAACACTTGCACGGCTACGGGCGACGATTGCAGTATTCTATTTTCCGCTGTCGCCTGACGCTCAAGCAGATGGAACAACTGCGATGGGAATTGGAGAAGATGTTGAGTGCGGAAGACAAGCTGCTGATTTTAAGTTTATGCGACGGTTGCGAACGCCGCGTCGCCGCGCATAACCGCCCGGAAGCATGGACGACGGAAGATAAAACTTTTGATTTCGCATAAACGGTGATGTTCATTCAACTCTGCACGGGGCAGAGTTTTTTTAGCGAGAAATCTCTGCCGCAAGCACCTTGCGATGTGTTAGCCTAAAAAGATGGAAAGGAGCGAAAATGCTATATGAAACAACAACTTGCAGACGGTTAATAACTCGAACATCCGTGCATCTCGCATATCATCAAGCCGGAGCAGAACTTAGCGGCATAAAGTTGGCGATGAACCGGCTACTAATTCCCTTCTCCCACAATTACAATGGAGATACACGCAAAGCCGTCTGTAAGTCGTTGTCTTCAATTATCATAGACCCTACGCGGTGAAGATTCCTATGACGCCGCGAGGCGTTGAGCACAACCTGAAAACGACTTTCCCACTGGTCGTTATCGGGCGTGAAGATTCCTATGACGCCGCGAGGCGTTGAGCACTGTGCGCCGAATCGCAACGTGAAGCGGTTGAACTGGTGAAGATTCCTATGACGCCGCGAGGCGTTGAGCACCCGAGCGCGATGCCGCCACCGCCGAACTTGAAGGCGAGGATGTGAAGATTCCTATGACGCCGCGAGGCGTTGAGCACAGTTAGTACCTCCATTCTTACTTCACCACGCTCTTGGGTGAAGATTCCTATGACGCCGCGAGGCGTTGAGCACTTTCCGTGCTGTTCGACCTTGTACTTTCGCGCGTAAGGTGAAGATTCCTATGACGCCGCGAGGCGTTGAGCACAAGACGGGGAATATCTCCCGTATCAGCAAGCCGGATTGTGTGAAGATTCCTATGACGCCGCGAGGCGTTGAGCACCTTCGATTCCATGTTGCCGTTGCGCTGTGTCTCAAGAGTGAAGATTCCTATGACGCCGCGAGGCGTTGAGCACCCGAGGTTTGCACGGACCCTACAGCTCGTCGAACTGTGAAGATTCCTATGACGCCGCGAGGCGTTGAGCACATTTCTTCGCGGAAAGAGAGGTGACGAATGAATTGAGTGAAGATTCCTATGACGCCGCGAGGCGTTGAGCACCCGCTTGTCGGGAGATGCCGCCCCAAACAACAGGGTGAAGATTCCTATGACGCCGCGAGGCGTTGAGCACAAAGATGAAAGCCTCAACAGTACCCCCCCCCCGCAGTGAAGATTCCTATGACGCCGCGAGGCGTTGAGCACTAGAGGTTGGCGTGAAGAAAAAAACAGAGAAACAGACGTGAAGATTCCTATGACGCCGCGAGGCGTTGAGCACTCGGAAGAAGCGCGAGAAGCAGCTGGATACGGCGTAGTGAAGATTCCTATGACGCCGCGAGGCGTTGAGCACACTTGGTTCGGGTCGGGTCGCTCCTGATAGTAGCCTTCCTGTGAAGATTCCTATGACGCCGCGAGGCGTTGAGCACCGAAGTGGACGGAGAGTGATATTGATGATTTGTTGGTGAAGATTCCTATGACGCCGCGAGGCGTTGAGCACGACGACGAAGTTTTACAAGGGCGGTGCAGGTGAGTGTGAAGATTCCTATGACGCCGCGAGGCGTTGAGCACGCACTTCTCATGGTCGCCATGCCGACACTGCCATACGGTGAAGATTCCTATGACGCCGCGAGGCGTTGAGCACCGCGCAAATATCTTCAGCCGTCATTTGCTGGCTTTGTGAAGATTCCTATGACGCCGCGAGGCGTTGAGCACCGTCCTGATTGAAGTTTGCGCCGTGAGCGCGAACGCCTTCGTGAAGATTCCTATGACGCCGCGAGGCGTTGAGCACCCGGATACCGCCCGAAACTTGGGCGTTAAAAACATCAACGTGAAGATTCCTATGACGCCGCGAGGCGTTGAGCACCGATGTGTATGATAAGTAGTAGTGTATTGAGTCTCATAGTGAAGGTTCCTATGACGCCGCGAGGCGTTGAGCACTACGGTGTCCCGATGAAGCCGCGATTCTGTGACCGCGTGAAGATTCCTATGACGCCGCGAGGCGTTGAGCACTTCAACGAAGATAAAAACTACGAACCCGAATTTAGTGAAGATTCCTATGACGCCGCGAGGCGTTGAGCACTTGTCGGTTTCGGTTTCGGCGGTCATTGGTTTTCCTTTCGGGGTGAAGATTCCTATGACGCCGCGAGGCGTTGAGCACTCAACGGAGTGACCGTGTACTACGACGAGAAGAACACGGTGAAGATTCCTATGACGCCGCGAGGCGTTGAGCACTGAGAAAAGTTCGGCGTTGTATTGACTGGCGGCATTGTGTGAAGATTCCTATGACGCCGCGAGGCGTTGAGCACAACAGAGTAGAAGCGATTGTAGGCACGATGCTGATGGTGAAGATTCCTATGACGCCGCGAGGCGTTGAGCACCTCCCGCCGACGATGCCCGCCAACGTGATGACGAGTGAAGATTCCTATGACGCCGCGAGGCGTTGAGCACCACGCATACACGAGTTCATTCCGCCGTTGCCATCTGAAGTGAAGATTCCTATGACGCCGCGAGGCGTTGAGCACAAGCGAAAAGATGTTGTCAATGTGCTGTCATGAAAAGTGAAGATTCCTATGACGCCGCGAGGCGTTGAGCACATGAAGCTCGCATCTCCATGATTGCGAGTCAGGCGCGGTGAAGATTCCTATGACGCCGCGAGGCGTTGAGCACTCTCGTTATTGTCCCTTCAAGGCGGAGAAACAAGGTGAAGATTCCTATGACGCCGCGAGGCGTTGAGCACTAAGATAAAGTCAAGCACATGTTCAGCTATTTCAAGGTGAAGATTCCTATGACGCCGCGAGGCGTTGAGCACCACCTTCACCATTCCAAGCGGCACGTAATGCCCGTAGTGAAGATTCCTATGACGCCGCGAGGCGTTGAGCACTTGCTATTGTCATTTTATTCCACAGGCTTGGCATTTGTGAAGATTCCTATGACGCCGCGAGGCGTTGAGCACTTCTTAATCGCTCAATGAATCTAACTAGCGCGTTGTACGTGAAGATTCCTATGACGCCGCGAGGCGTTGAGCACACCGCGCTCGGCACGGTCGGGCGGCTGCCGATTTACGTGTGAAGATTCCTATGACGCCGCGAGGCGTTGAGCACCTGCTGTACGGCTTGCAGCCGAGGGCGAGCGCGCCGTGAAGATTCCTATGACGCCGCGAGGCGTTGAGCACTCGTGTTGCCGGTGCGCGGCGGTTGCGGCGAATTCGAGCGTGAAGATTCCTATGACGCCGCGAGGCGTTGAGCACTCACGCACGCCGTCGCTCTCATCGGTTTGGTTCAACGTGAAGATTCCTATGACGCCGCGAGGCGTTGAGCACGTCATCGCAGGCATAAATGTTTGGAGTGCCGCATCTGGTGAAGATTCCTATGACGCCGCGAGGCGTTGAGCACGAGATTAATTGAATTCTTCGAAGCCTGTGCTACGACGGTGTGAAGATTCCTATGACGCCGCGAGGCGTTGAGCACAAGGACAAAATAAGAGCGCACAAAACAAAGCGATGATTATTGTGAAGATTCCTATGACGCCGCGAGGCGTTGAGCACGCTCAAACGCCATCCCGAAGTGGTTGCATCGGCAGAAGAGTGAAGATTCCTATGACGCCGCGAGGCGTTGAGCACCCCCAACTTTTAACCTGCTTCACTTTTGGGCGACAGTGAAGATTCCTATGACGCCGCGAGGCGTTGAGCACCCGCAGATACTGTTTGAGAGCGATAGGTTGAATCGGGTGAAGATTCCTATGACGCCGCGAGGCGTTGAGCACCTGTACCGCGCTCTAAGTGTCGAAAGATAAACTCTAGTGAAGATTCCTATGACGCCGCGAGGCGTTGAGCACAGTGACAAACCACCGAACCGAATCGCAATCTTAAAAGTGAAGATTCCTATGACGCCGCGAGGCGTTGAGCACAAGCGTTGCACCTGTAAGCGTGAAAGCCGCACCTTGAGTGAAGATTCCTATGACGCCGCGAGGCGTTGAGCACCCGCCCAAGTCGTCGTCGACGATAATCATGCACTCGTGTGAAGATTCCTATGACGCCGCGAGGCGTTGAGCACAACAGAGTAGAAGCGATTGTAGGCACGATGCTGATGGTGAAGATTCCTATGACGCCGCGAGGCGTTGAGCACGAGATTAATTGAATTCTTCGAAGCCTGTGCTACGACGGTGTGAA
>JBGTMR010000329.1:0-2286 GCA_041743485.1 Pyrinomonadaceae bacterium | reverse complement strand
CGCGTATTGCAAAGAGTAAGCCGCGTTCTTATGTCCGAGTTGCCGTTGCACCGCCGCGACGTTGCCGGTTTTGTCCATGATAAAGCGTCCCATCGCGTGGCGCGCGGCGTGTGGTGATTTACCTTCGACACACGCGATACGGCACACCTCGTTCCACACTTCGTTGACGACGCGCACCGCGAGCCGCCCGTCACCGTGCGCGTTTGTCGCGGGCGAGAGAAACAGCGCGCTTGCGTTCCACTTGTGGTTGTCGTCTGCGCGTTCACGCTCGATGTAATCACCTATCGCATTCAACCCGTCGCGGCTGATGTGGTACGAGTGGCGCGCTCCGCCTTTTTCCGTGACGTTTATCGCCCGCCGCTTGAAATCAACGTCAGATACATCGAGATTAACAATCGCCGCCCGGCGCATCCCCGTTTCAATCAACGTATAAATCATCGCCCGGTTACGCGCCCCGCGATACCCGCGCCTGACAGGTCGCTCATCCGCATTCTTATAACGCAGACGGTCACGCGAACGCCCGCCCGCACTCAACAACAAATCCGCCGCATCAAGCAACCGTCGGCGTTCCGCTTCGGTCAGGGCGCGTTCGACTTCCAAGCCGTTACCGATTTTCGGCAATTTGATTTTCTCCACCGGATCGCCCAACGGGAACGGACGCACGCGATGCACCCACCGGGCGAAAGTCTTGACGTGCGCCAGTATCCGGCTCACCGTCCGGTCGCCGCGTTTGCGCCCCGCATCGTCAATCGCCGATGAGCGCAGATAGTTCTGAAACGCTCTGGTCAAACGCGGCGACCACAGCGCCCGCTCCGCCACGCCTTCGACTTCTACAGCAAAACCCGTGAACAACTCCAAGTCACGCCTTTGGACTTTGCGCGATGAAGCGGCGGTCGTCACTTCGACTTCAAAGTAAGCCGCGACCCACCACGCGAGCGTATCGGAAGCCGACGCCGGAATATGCTTGACAACGGACTTATCATTTCGTGAAGCGTTATGTAGGGCTAATGCGGTCTGTGCTTTCGCCATTTACTCGAACTCCCAAACCTCGACTTCACAGAACGATTGCCGAAAGATACCTTTCGGGAGGTGTTTTGTACAAGTTCGGTAATGGAGTCACAATCAGACTCGAACGGTTGATTACGAGAGCCTTATCAAGCCTTATTATAAGCGGCAACTTGTGAGTCTTTGCGATTTCATATTGTTCGCTTATATTGTTGTCTGGCAGATACTTATACAGGAGTTGGAAACCGGCAAATAAAGCGGCAAAAACTGACTCTACATCCGCCTTTTCCAACAAGTCTCCCGTCCAACTTCTGACCAATGTACGACCATCCGTCACAAATGGAGCCGCTCTTTCCGTCGCGCATTGAAGGTCTCGCAGATTTAGCGCGTGAAGTCGTTGCCGCTTCCGCGCGCCTCGAAGCCCGACTCGCCGCGCCGACGCTTGCCGGAGTCGCTGATTTGTTGCGCCTGATTAACAGTTACTACTCGAACTTGATTGAGAACCACCACACGCATCCGATTGATATTGAACGCGCGATGCGTCAGGACTATTCGCGCGATGCGGAAAAGCGCGACTTGCAAATCGAGAGCAACATTCACATCGAAGTTCAAAACGAAATCCACACACGCATAACTCAAGAGCCGACAATCAACGTCGCCTCGCAAGAGTTTCTGTTATGGATTCATGAACGCTTTTATCATCGCTTGCCGGAGCGTCTGCGGTGGGTTAAATCACAACCCGATGTTAAAACGGATGATGAAAACGGTGACGATGCTGTCCATCAACCGGAGAGCGTCACACGCGCGTGGGTTGAAGCGGGAGAATTGCGAACGCGGTTCGTACAGGTCGGCAACCACGTTGCCCCCGCTCCCGCCGCGCTCGATAGTTTCCTGTCGCGCTTTGCCGAAGCCTACAATCCGGCGCGCCAGCACGGAGTCGAACCGTTGATTGCGGTTGCCGCCGCGCATCACCGCCTGATGTGGATTCACCCGTTTTTAGACGGCAACGGGCGCGTCGTCCGACTTTTCACCGATGCCTATCTTCAGCGCGCAAACATCGCCGGTTACGGACTCTGGAACGTCAATCGCGGACTCGCACGCAAACGCGATGCATACCGCTCGTCACTGGCAGAAGCCGATTCGCCGCGCACCGACGACTTGGACGGACGCGGCAATTTATCGAACCGCGCACTGGAAAGTTTCTGTAAATTTTTCCTCGAAACCTGCTTAGACCAAGCCCGCTTCATGGACGAGTCGCTGTCCTTAAACAAACTGCTCGAA
>JBGTMR010000328.1:0-3033 GCA_041743485.1 Pyrinomonadaceae bacterium | reverse complement strand
AAATCGTCAAGACACGTCCCCGACACGCGACGCGATTATCGTCCGCCATGTTTGGCAGGACGACCGGAGATTTGTTAGAAGTTCAAAGATTTTCAAACCACACCACGCTCGACTCAAGAAAGGAACGACGCCCATTTCTTACCCAACCGGAAACCTGTTCATCCCCGCCGCGCACGGGCGACTCGAAGCGATACTCAAAGACCCACGCGCGACACCGGACACACCGCCGCGCGGCGTCGCACTCGTCTTGCACCCGCACCCGCTTCACGGCGGCACGATGCACAATAAAGTCGTCTATCGCGCCGCCCGCGCTCTGAACCAAGCCGGACTCATCACGCTTCGCATCAACTTTCGCGGCGTCGGGTTAAGCACCGGCACGCACGACAACGCGCGCGGCGAACAGGACGACGCCCGCCACGCTCTCGACTATCTGACAGAGAACTACCCCGACCTGCCCGTCACACTCGCGGGCTTCTCCTTCGGTTCGCGCGTCGGCTTAGAAGTCGGCATCCGCGAAGACCGCGTTGGATACTTAATCGGCATCGGCACACCCGTCAACATGTACGACTTCTCGTTTTTAGCCGCGTGCGCCAAACCGTTATTACTGGTTCACGGAAGCGCGGATGAGTTCGGCGATGTCGAAACATTGCAAAAGGCGGCGGCATCAATTCAGCTTCCCGGCTCAAGGGTAAGCACGCGAATCGTCAACGAGGCGGAACACTTCTTCAAAGACCACCTCGACGAAATGGAAAGCATCATCCGCGATTGGACGGCGACGATAATTGACGATGATTCGGGCAATTGATGAATAGGAGGCAGGAGAGCAATCGGCGTATTGTGCGGAAGCCGTTATTATGTACAGCGATTAGATACTTTGTCTGAAGCCTGTGCAAATTAGAATTGCCTGTTTTCACCGCGTTAGCGGTGGCATGAATTTAGCCGTGCGTTTTAACGCACGGGAGCGATATAACATCCGTCGTCGCGGCAGCGACGATTGAACATGACCGGCGTCTTTCAATCGTCGCTGCCGCGACGCCAATTTGACTCTAACGTTTTCCGTGCGTTAAAACGCACGGCTAAATTCATGTACATCGCTACGCGATGATTTATGCACAGGCTTCACTTTGTCTTGGGTAAGGAAGTTATTCAATTATACATCTGTCAAAAGCTAAAGCAGTTTTTCTGAAACTTACTAAAGCCTCATTGATTCTTGTTGGGTTATATATCGCTCTGGTGAGTTTGCCTTGGTCATGCGGTATCTGTGACGAGGAAATTATCGGCGAGGCATACTCCCCCGACAGAAAACATTTAGCGCGGGCGTATGTGCGTAATTGTGGCGCGACCACAGGATTTCTTACTCATGCAAACTTGCGTTCTCGCTGGAGTTGGTTCAACACCGAATGGGTTGGCACGATTAAAGATGGTCAGGTCTTCGCTAACTCATGTTGGAGTAAAGTTGATTTTGCTTGGAAGGATAATTCCAATTTGGAAATTCAGTATGAGAAGTGCGCTCCGCGTGAAAACGGTAAAGACACGGTATGGATGAAGGAAACTTTTTGGAACGACGTTGATGTTTCGTACCTTGAAGTGCCGCGTCAGATTGAGGATAAGTGAAGCAATGATGACGTGCTTGTACTGCTGCTTGACGACGCTGCTTTGACCTTTTAAGACGCCCGAATAGTTGCTCACATGTTGAGTACGAACGGGAAGGATGACAAAGATGAGTTTGCCACAAACGATGATTCAGTATTCGGTCGAAGATTATTTATCTTTCGAGCGTGAAGCCGACGAACGACACGAATACCTTGACGGACAAATTTATGCGATGGCGGGTGAAAGCCCGGAACATGGAGCCGTGTGCATCAACATTGCCGGGCAGCTTTACAATCATTTGAGAGGCACACCGTGTCAGGCTTTCGCCAAAGACATGAAGGTGCGGAGCGGTTTCGCGCCCAAGCCCGGACACAGAATGAAGGGATTGTTTTCTTATCCTGATTTAGTCGTCGTGTGCGGCGAGTTGAAGTTCCACGACGCGCGGCGCGATGTAGTCGTTAATCCGAAAGTCATCATCGAAGTTCTGTCGCCGACGACCGAAGCTTTTGACAGAGGTGAGAAGTGGGAGCGGTATCAAACGTGGCTGCCGGAACTCTCCGATTACCTGCTCGTCTCGCAAACCAGAGCCTCTATAGACCATTTTCACCGCGCGGCGGATGAGGGTTGGCGGTACGATTTAATCAACAATATCGAAGACGATTTAATCATTGCTTCGATAGATTGCACCTTACGTCTCGCAGACGTGTACGACCGCGTGACGTTCCCGCCCGAAGAAATACACGAACCCGACGTTGAGGAAAGAGAAGGAAGAGAAAGCTGATTCGGCAGATTTACTCGGCGTACAATTTATCAATCACGTCTTTATATTTCTCATCCACCACGCGCCGTTTTACTTTCAGCGTCGGCGTCAAATCGCCGCTCTCTACGGTAAGTTCGTGTTCGATAAGGGCGATGCGTTTGACGCGCTCGTACTGTGCGAGTTCCGGCGTGTTGGCTTCGACTTGGCGCATAAATAAATCAACGATGCGCGGGTGTGTGCAGAGTTCGGCGGGTGTTTGGGAATCAATTTTCTTGAGTTCGATATAAGCCTTCACCTGTTCCCAATCCGGGACGATAAGGGCGGCGGGAAACTTGCGCCCGTTGCCGATGAGTACGACTTGCGCGACGAAGCGCGAGCCTTTAATCGAAGATTCGATGGGTTGCGGGGCGATGTATTTGCCGCCCGATGTTTTGAATAATTCTTTTTTGCGGTCGGTGATTTTCAAAAATCCTTCGCGGTCGAGTTCGCCTATGTCGCCCGTCTTAAACCAGCCGTCGGGGGTGAAAACCTTCGCGGTCTCTTCCGGCTTGTTGTAATAACCGCGCATCACGTTCGCGCCACGCACTTCGATTTCACCGTCCGCCGCGATGCGTACATCAACGCCTTCGATGGGCAGCCCGACGACGCCGGGCTTGTTGTGTTCGAGTGTCGCGGCGGCG
>JBGTMR010000327.1:0-3364 GCA_041743485.1 Pyrinomonadaceae bacterium | reverse complement strand
TCGCGCTTCATTTCAAAAAAACCGTGCTTGCACGAAACTCCAACCGCGCATCAGGCATCGAACCAACTTCGTCAGGCTTAGGGCATTGGTGACGAAGTATGTCGTTCTTTACGAAACCTGAGATTCAGATAGGGCTTTACTCACTCCGAATGTTTTTCTTTGGTTTTCTTGTTTTGTTATTTGAGATTTGAAATTTCAAATCTCAAATAATGAGAAAGTCCTATCAGAAATATAACTTCCTTTGAAACAAATATGATTCGTCGCCTCATACTTTCATTCGCCATTATCTTTGCCTTCGCGCTCACTGCCGTCTCACAAAGTGCGCCGTTACCAACTCCGTCACCGACTCCATCGGATGCGAAAGACACCACTCAAGCCGCGCCGAGTCGCGCCGCGCAGATGCTCGAACAGGCGACCAACTTTGTGCGTGACCGCCGCCGCGAACTCGCCGCGAAACAGAAAGAAATAACCGACGAACAACACCGCGCTCTCGAAGGGGATGCGCGCAACTTTGCCCGCGCCCAAGCCGCCGAACTCATCAAATCGCATGTTATCGCGGGCGATGATTTTGTGTTCCTCGCGCTCTTGCAAAACTTCGCCGGAGACGCGAAAGAAGCACTCATCACCCTGCAAAAGTTTCTCGTCATCAAACCCGATGCGTCGGATGAAATCGCCCAACGCGCACGTTTAACGGCGGCGATGATTGCCGTCACAGTTAACAATGATGCGGAAGGCGAACGCTTGCGCCGCGAGTACGGACGCTTCGCCACCGTCAAGGAACGCATCGCGTTGAGCGGAGTTTTCGCGCAGATGTATTTTGAACGGAAGAAGTACGAGAACGCGATTGCCCAAGCCCGCGAGAGTTTGAGTCTGGCGCAGACTCTGCCGCACGCGACCGTTGAAGATCGTCGCGCTTTTGATTCACTCGTCGCCGCTATCGGCGGTTCGCTCGGCGAAATGTTGTACGAAACCGACAAACAAACCGAAGCCGTCAAAGAGATGCTCGCCTTGCGGCAAATCGGTTTGCAGCTTCCTTCCGCCCTGATTTACAGCCGCGCGCAAAACCTCTTGACCGTGATTGATGCGAAGCGCGCGAACAAGATTGACGAGGCGACGGCGACCCTTGCGCCGGAACTCACCGCCGCCGATTGGATCGGTTCACCGCCCGCGAAGCTCGAAGCTTTGCGCGGGCGCGTCGTGCTGATTGATTTCTGGGCGTCATGGTGCGGTCCGTGTCGCAAGACGTTTCCGAAACTCGCGGCGTGGCATAACAAGTACGAAGCCAAAGGTTTGACGATTCTCGGCGTCACCGATTACGAAGGCGAGATTCGCGGTCAAGAGATGACGCCCGCCCAAGAATTGAACTACCTGCGCGAGTTCGTCAAAACTCACAAACTCCCTTACGCGCACATCGTCGCCGCCAACAACGACAACAATTTTATTTACGGTGTGCGCTCGATTCCGACCGCCGTCCTGCTCGACCGCGCGGGCAGAGTGCGCTTTATCACGACGGGCGCGAGCGACGAAGATTCCGCCGCGCTCGGCAAGATGATTGAAAAATTACTCGCCGAAAAAGCGACCGAATAGTTTCCACATCATTTCCACCGATGCACCGTTTCATTTATCGCGCGCACGTCTGGCTTGGGTTAATCGTCTCGCTTCCGCTTCTCGCGTGGACGACGAGCGGGTTGCTTTACTCTTTGCCGAACCGCGTTGAAGGCGGCAAGGTTGAGACTATCGCACGCGAACGTGTGCGCCTCACGCCGACTGACGCGATGCGACTGGCAAACGAACACGCGAAACGCGAACTGCCCTTAACCGCCCTAACTTTACTGATGCGCGAAGGTCAGCCCGTCTATCAGGCAATCGGCGGCATGGGAGCGGAGTCTCTGTTGATTGATGCTGAAACCGGAGCGGTGATAAACACCCCGCCGCCGAATCCGACGACGCGCTACTTTCGCCAAGCCCACTTTTATTATTTCGCCGGAGCGTGGCAAGTTCCGTTGCTCGTCGCGCTCTCCGCGCTGGCAACGCTTTCCGCCCTCTCCGGTATCTACCTCAACATACTCTGGTGGCGACGCCGCGCAAGAACCGGACAAAACACATAATCAAACGGACAATCAACCTGCGGCTTTTCCGTCTTCACTTTCACCTTTCGATTTTCGCCTTTATACTTTATCGCTATGGACGGCTCATCTATCACAATCCCGATTGCGTTTCTCGCCGGACTCGCATCTTTTCTCAGCCCGTGCGTGTTGCCGCTTGTACCGGGCTACATCTCGCTCATCTCCGGTGTCAGTATTGACAATCTGAAAAACTCGGAAGCGTCACAGACCAACGCGCGCCGCGCCGTCATCATCAACTCGCTCGCGTTCAACGCCGGACTCTCGCTTATCTTCATATCGCTCGGCGCGCTCGCCGGACTCGTCGGCGCAAGCATCACATCGAATCCTTGGGTACGCATCATCGGCGGCACGGTCATCATCCTGTTCGGCTTACAACTCATCGGCTTACTAAAAATCGGCGCGCTCTACCGCGACACGCGCAAGTTTTCCGACGATAAACCGCGCGGGGCGGGCGGGGCGTTCGTTCTCGGCTTGGCGTTCGCCGCCGGGTGGACGCCGTGCATAGGTCCCATTTTGGGCGGCATACTCGGACTCGCCGCGACGAGCGGCGGATGGAAAAGCGGCTTGCTTCTCTCAAGCTTTTACGCCGCCGGACTCTCCGTGCCGTTTCTCTTGACGGGCTTGGGCATCAATAAGTTTCTCAATTTTTATCAACACTTCCGCCAGCATCTTCACAAAGTCGAAGTCGTCTCCGGCGTGATGCTTATCCTCATCGGTGTGCTTGTCGCCACCGGACAGGTCACACGCCTTGCGAGTTTCGCAACGTGGCTGCCGAACGCCGAGAACTTGGTCGAACGTGTCGCGGTCACGTCTCAATCAAATTCACCCGCAACGACGAACAACGCCGCCGTCAATCCCACGTCATTCCCGCTTCCGCCACAAGCCGAACTCAAGACGCTCGACGGGCAAGCGTTCAATCTAAACGAACTGCGCGGGCAAGTTGTGCTGCTCAATTTCTGGGCGTCATACTGTGTGCCGTGTCGCACTGAAATCCCCGAACTCAACGCGATGCAGCGTGAATTGGGCGGGCGCGGTTTTCAAGTCGTCGGCGTCAATTACTATGACGATGCCGACGGCGTGCGCGAGTTTCAGAAAGACGTTCCACAAGATTACACACAAGTTCTCGCGGGCGATGATGCGATTCAAAAGTTTGACGCCAACGCACTTCCGACGACGTACATCATTGACCGCAACGGGCGCATCCGCGACAAGATTTTAGGGTCGCGTGAGCGCGCCGC
>JBGTMR010000326.1:0-1774 GCA_041743485.1 Pyrinomonadaceae bacterium | reverse complement strand
GTTGATGACGGGTTCGGAAGGAATGCTCGGTATTATCACCGAAGCGACGTTGCGCTTAATTCCGCTGCCGGAAGCGACGCGCACCGTGCGCGCGACGTTTCGCACGATGCGCGCGGCGTGCGAATGCGTTCCGGCTTTGACGCGGGAGCGCATCACTCCGGTCGCGCTTGAAGTCTTGGACGCCCGCGCACTTGAGGTCGTTGAAGCGGCGGGCGTTCTCAAGTTTCCCGAAGAGGCGGGGGCATTACTGCTCGCGGCGGTGGACGGTTCGGTTGATGAAGTCGAAAAAGACGCGCGACGTGTCGAAGAGATTTTGCGTGAGCGCGGCGGTTTCGATGTCGAACGCGCCGCGTCGGTTGAAGACGAGCAGAGATTGTGGGATGTGCGGCGTTCGTTGTCGAGTGCCATTAAACGCTACGGCACGCTGAAGCTAAATAACGACCTTGTAGTTCCGCGTTCGCGTGTCCCGGAATTGATTGAGCAGGCGACCGAAATTGCCGACCGTCATCAAACCTTCGTCGTCAATTTCGGTCACGTCGGCGACGGCAACATTCACGTCAATTTTATGTGTGACCGTGAAGACGATGCCGCTGTCGCGCGCACGCGCCTGTGCGTCAGGGAAGCGTTTCAGGCGGCGATTGATTTGGGCGGCACGATAAGCGGCGAACACGGCATCGGTTATGTCAAAGCACCTTATCTTTCGATGGCACTCTCGCCCGCCGAAATCGAAACCATGAAGCGCATCAAACACGCCCTCGACCCGCGCGGCATACTCAATCCGGGAAAGATGTTCGTTTGAAGCCGGGACATGACTTCGAGCATTCGGGCGCATCAAAGACTTGAGCGAATAAGCGCGAATCAAGTTAAAGGATAAAAGTAATTGTGAGTTGGTTGACGAATTTGATGGAAATCGTGACGTGGGGGCAGATTTTAATTGCCGTTTTAATTTTCCTCGTCACATTTATCGGCAGCCTCGCGGTTGTGTCGTTTGTGCTGGTCAAACTTCCGGCGAACTATTTCCACTCATCGCACGGGCGCGAGTTTTTAACGGGTAAAAATCCGGCTTATAGGTTGGCGGGCATCGTCGCCAAGAACGCGGTCGGCGTCGTGCTAATCGTATTCGGCGTCGTGATGTCGCTGCCCGGTGTGCCGGGACAAGGATTGTTGACGATTCTGCTTGGACTGATGCTGGTTGATTTTCCGGGCAAGCGTGGGCTTGAAAGCCGTATCATCGGTCAACCCAAAGTGCAAAGTTCGATTAACAAATTGCGCGGGCGTTTCGATAAACCGCCGCTCATCGTGGATTGAATGGTGCAGTAAGCAGTGGTCAGTGGTCAGTGGTCAGTAAAAGCAAAGATCGCGCGTACTGACTTTCAACTTTGCGCTTGACATCTCATTTATAAATCCCATGCTTCACTGACCACTGACCACTGACCACTGACCACTGACCACTGACCACTGACCACTGACCACTGACCACTGACCACTGCTTTTCGGTTCATGCGTTGACAATCTTATAAATGCTTTGTTAGCTTCGCCCGTTGAGTTGTCGCCCAAATTTATTTCTGTGTCGTTACGTTTCCCCGCCCGTCGCTTGATAGCCGAGCGGTCTTTTTTTAATCTTTAACATCATTCATGTCACAGATCATCATTAATAATATTTCCAATCGGGTGAAGACGCGCGTCGCGGTCATCGCCATGATTTCCGCTTTCGCGTTTCTGACTGCGGGGTGCGGTTTAGTTCCCGGTGTGCGGCGCAAAGTCTCCGTGCCGC
>JBGTMR010000325.1:0-3099 GCA_041743485.1 Pyrinomonadaceae bacterium | reverse complement strand
GTCGCCCGTCGCGGTCGGCATTATCGAAGGCACGGCGGAATCCGTCTCAAGTCTTCTGAAACTCTTTTCCGGTTACTGGAGCGACCGTCGCGGCAAAAGGAAAATCTTCGTCGTACTCGGCTACGCCCTCGCTTCAACCGCCCGTCCGATACTCGGCTTCGCGGTCGGTTGGAAGCAGGTTCTCTCCTTGCGCGTGCTTGACCGCGTGGGCAAAGGCATACGCAGCGCGCCGCGCGACGCGATGATTGCCGATGCCGCCGCGCCGGAAGAACGCGGACTTGCTTTCGGTTTTCATCGCGCCCTAGACCACGCCGGAGCGGTCGTCGGACCCTTACTCGGCTTGCTGTTTCTTCAACTCGTCGCCGCCAATCCGAACCAACCGACCGCGACCGACTACCGCACGGTTTTCCTGCTCGCTTCTATCCCCGCGTTCGCCGCCGTTCTCGTCGCTCTGTTTGCGATTAAAGAAAGAAAGCCCGCACATAAAACTGAAGCCGCAAATTTCAGTCACGACGAACTCAACGACATCGAAGCCAAACCCGCACCCATGCGTTTCACCCTGCGCGGCTTCGATAAAAATTTTATCCGCTTTCTGTTCATCATCGCGTTGTTCACTCTGTCAAATTCATCCGATGCGTTTCTCCTGCTTCGCGCGCAAGAAGCGGGCATCGCCGTGACGACGATTCCTTTACTGTGGGCGGCACTCCACGTTTGCAAAGTCGCAAGTTCGATTATCGGCGGCGATTTGTCCGACCGCGTTGGACGCAAACGCCTTATCGCTCTCGGCTGGCTCGTCTATACGGTCGTTTATGGGTGCTTCGCTTTTGCGACCGAAGCGTGGCAGATGTGGGCGTTGTTTCTCGTTTATGGAATTTATTTCGGACTGACCGAAGGCACGGAGAAAGCCTTAATCGCCGACCTCGTACCGCCCGATAAGCGCGGCACGGCTTACGGCTTGTATAATCTCGCCTTCAGTTTTACGGTGCTTCCGGCATCGCTCTTACTCGGCGCGTTGTGGAAGTGGTACGGCGCACCGACCGCGTTCTTAACGAGTGCGGTTATCAGCATCGCGGCGACACTTCTACTCCTCACACTGGTTCAACCGAAGCGACGCGAAGTTATGCCTTTGACATAAACAGCCTTACTCACAAGCTAACATCTGACTGCAAGGAGAAACCACATCATGAAGAAATTCGTTACCGCCTTATTCCTATCGGCAAGTTTGATTTCTGTTTCTACATACGCTCAACAAGACGCTTCTTTACCAAACCCTCAAGCTAAACGACCGCGTAGATTGACTGTATCAGCCGGAGTCATAAACAGTTTGGCGAAGGTAAGGGTCGCACCTGCATATCCGAAGGATGCCATAGAACAGAAGATTGAAGGAACGGTAGAAGTGGAAGTTCTCGTTGATGAAGAGGGGAAAGTTGCGGAAGCCGAAGCCATAGAAGGTCATCAATTATTACGAGAAGCCGCGATCACAGCCGCCAAACAATGGAAGTTCAAAGTGGCAAAACTCTCAGGCAATCCGGTCGCCTTCAATGGTCGCATCATATTCAAATTCAAGCTTTAAGTTTAAGAGTCTTTAACCGTGTTTCTTATTCTGCATCGCACGCCGATTGATACCGAATGAACGCTTCTTACCAACTCGTCTTTACCACCGAAGACTTACGCCGCGTGACGGAGCGGCTTGCCGCGCTTTCCGTCATCGGCTTCGACACGGAAACGACTTCGCTCGACCCTTACGACGGGCGTGTGCGGTTGATTCAATTCGCCGCCCCCGATGCTGTCTATATCATTGACCTCGACCGTTTTCGCGGCGCGGGCGATATGGCGCACGTTGAATCACTCGCACCTTTGCGCGAACTTCTCGCGGCGGCGCGTCCCGTGAAAATCGCGCACAACGCGAAGTTCGATGCGAAGTGGATACACCACACTTTAGGCGTCGAACTCGGCGGCGTGTTCGATACGCTCTTGGCGAGTCAACTGATTTCCGCTGGAAGCAGCGATGACCGTCACAGCCTCGAAGCCGTTGTCGCTCGTTACCTAGGTCAGACACTTGATAAGTCGTCGCAGTTGAGCGACTGGAGCGGTGAACTTTCCGACACGCAACTCGAATACGCGGGGCGCGATGCGAGTGTCTTATTGCCTTTGCGCGAAAGGATGATTACCAAGCTTAAAGCGGAAGACATGGTGCGCGTCGCGCAACTCGAATTTGAATGCGTGATGCCCGTCGCCGCGCTCGAACTCGCGGGTTTTTATCTTGACGCCGCGCGCTGGCGTGAACAGATGACCGTCATCGAACATCGCCGCAAACACCTTGCCGTAGATTTACAGGCGATGCTCTCCGAAGGCACATCGCAGGGTTCGCTTTTTTCAAACGCCCGCACCGAAGTCAACATAGATTCGCACACGCAACTGACTGCCGCCCTGACGCGGCTCGGCGTTCCCGTTCCCGATTCGACGCGCAACTGGAAACTTCAACCGCTCGCCGCAGAATATCCGGTGGTCGCCAAACTTCTCGAATACCGCACCGTACAGAAAGCCTTGACTTCTTACGGCGGCAACATCCTCGAAGAAATCAACAAGCACACGGGACGCATCCACGCCAACTTTCACCAAATCGGCGCGCCGACCGGAAGGATGTCGTGTACCCGCCCGAACATCCAACAAGTCCCGCACGAAGTCGAATACCGCCGTTGCTTCCGCGCTCCCGAAGGCAGAAAACTTATCATCGCGGATTACAGCCAAGTCGAACTCCGCATCCTCGCCGAAGTCACGGGCGATGCGGGCTTTATCGAAGCGTTCCGTTCCGGCGCGGATTTGCACCGCGTGACAAGCGCGGAGGTCTTCGGCGTCAAGCTTGAAGACGTGACGGCGGAGCAGCGCAGTTTTGCGAAGCGTCTGAATTTCGGCGTCGTCTATGGCATCGGCGCGAATCGCTTTTCCGCGATGACCGGCTTGTCGCTCAACGAAGCCGAAGACATCATGCGGCGTTACTTTAAGACTTATCACGCCCTCAATGATTGGCTGCGTGCCGCCGCGCAAAGTGCCTTGCGTGAGCGCGAAGCCCGCACGATGGCGGGACGCCTCGCCCGC
>JBGTMR010000324.1:0-2059 GCA_041743485.1 Pyrinomonadaceae bacterium | reverse complement strand
GGTTCGGTGATTCACGGAATGCACCACGAGCAGGACATGCGGCGCATGGGCGGCTTGAAGAAGTACATGCCGATTACATGGATCACGATGCTGACGGGTTGGCTGGCGATTTCCGGCATCCCGATTTTCGCGGGCTTCTGGTCGAAGGATGAAATTCTTTATAAAACCTTTTCGACGCAATCCAATTCGTTCGGTCTGATTCTGTGGTTCGTCGGACTTTGCACCGCCGTCATCACCGCGATATACATGACGCGATTGATGGTGATGACCTTCTGGGGAACGGAGCGTTTCGCCGAAGCCCACGCCGGAGGACAGGGCGACGAGGCACACGCGCAGGCTTTCGCCGACAAGAAAACCGCATCGCACGACGCGCACACCGCGACTATCAGCGACCGCCCGCAACACTCACCCGATGAACATGTCGGCGCGGCGACATCTCACGCATCGCATCAAGTTCACGCCGTGCATGATGACCACGATGATGAGGACGCACATGAGCATCACGGACTCGCACACGGACAGAAGCCGCACGAATCGCCTTGGGTGATGACGCTTCCGCTCATCATCCTCGCCGTGCTTTCGGTTTTCGGCGGACTGCTCGGCGCGCCCTATGCTTTAAGTTTGGGCGCGATTGACAATCCGTTTCACCACACGCTCGAACCTGTTATCGCGCATGAACCGAACTTTGTCGGCGGGGCGGCGCACGGCGCGGACGACGCACACGGTTCGCCCGCGATGACCGAAACACACTCCGCCCCCGTCAGTGCTAACGAACATGAAGGCGTCGCGCACGGTGAAGGAGCGACCGCCGCGCATTCACCCGACGAGATTTTTACGGAGCGCGTGTTGGCGGGCGTTTCTATTCTGCTCGCCGTGTTCGGTATCGGCTTAGGTTGGACTTACTTTCAACGTCGCCCGCTCGCGCAGATGCCGCGTCTGCTTGAAAACAAATACTACGTTGACGAGATTTACGACGCGACGATTATCGAACCTATCAAGGACGGTTCGCGCGTCGGCTTATGGCGCATTCTCGATGTCGGTGTGATTGACGGCATCGTCAACGGCGTCGGCACGCTCGCCCGCGAAGTCGGCAACGGCGCGCGTCAACTTCAACCCGGATTCGTGCGCTCTTACGCGGCGATTATCCTGCTCGGCGCGCTGCTCGTCATCGGCTACTTTGCCGCTGCCGCCCTTGCGCGTTAGATGATAGTCCGTTGAAAGCTGATGTTTGGACATGTTTTCGTCCCGTCAGGGACGCTTTGATAATAGCCCAGCGTGTTATCGCTGGGGATAGGTTGAAAAAGGATTCGTAGTCCCGCAAGGGACGGCTGGCTTTAATCGCTGATAGCCACCGTTCAGCCGTCCCTTTACGGGACTGAAATCAAATGTGACTCTGTTCCCAGCGATAAATCGCTGGGCTACTGTCACGCAGTCCCTACGGGACAAAGAATGTAGTTGTCGGGAAAGAGTCACACATTAGGCAACACGCTAAAAAATAAAAGCCCGTTAAGAAGATAAAATTTATGCAGTTTCTTGAGTCGAACTTACTCACCCTTCTCATCTTGCTTCCGGTCATCGGCGGCATCGGCATCGGGCTTCACAGCGTGTTCGCGCCTTACCGCGATGAGAAACAGTACAAGTGGATTGCGCTTGCCGTGACCGTTTTGACGTTTGCCGTTTCGCTGATTCTCTTGAGCGACGCGGGCAACAGCGAACTCGCCGCCTTTCGTTTCGAGCAGAACGTGCCTTGGATAAACGCTCTCGATACGAGCTATCACATAGGAATTGACGGCATCTCTTTGTGGCTTGTTTTACTTACGACGCTTATCATGCCGATTGCCGTGCTTTCGAGTTGGACGGCGGTTGAGGAGAGACAGCCGAGTTATTACATCTTCATCCTCTTGCTGGAAGCGGCGATGATTGGGGTGTTCGTCGCACTCGATTTGCTCGTCTTTTATCTTTTCTTTGAAGCGTCGCTCGTACCGATGTTCTTCCTCATAGGCATCTGGGGCGGCAAGAAACGGATTTACGCGGCAGTCAAATTCTTTATTTATACCGC
>JBGTMR010000323.1:0-4284 GCA_041743485.1 Pyrinomonadaceae bacterium | reverse complement strand
CTCGTCACGTCCTGTAATCCGATACCCAAGAAGCCGCGCCGCACTTTGCCGTTTTTGACAAGTTGATCCATGACGTTCTTCGCCATGTTTGAAGGGATTGCAAAGCCGATGCCGATGTTGCCGCCTGACGGTGACAGGATTTGCGAATTGATACCGACGAGTTCGCCGCTGGTATTGATGAGCGCGCCGCCGGAATTGCCCTGATTTATCGGGGCGTCGGTCTGGATAAACTCCTCAAAACTTTCAGCCGAACCTGCTCCGAACGATTGACGATTCTTCGCCGAGATGATGCCGGAAGTCACCGTTTGACCGACACCGAGAGGATTGCCGATAGCGAGCGCGACATCACCGACGCGCACATTGTCGGAATTACCGAGCGGCAACACGGGCAAATTCGTGGCGTTGACTTTCAAGACCGCGAGGTCTGACGCCGGGTCAGTCCCGATGACTTTCGCGTCAAGCACGCGACGGTCGTTGAGTGTGATGGTCACGCGGTCGGCATCGTCCACAACGTGATTGTTCGTCAAGATGTAACCGTCCGCCGTGACGATAATGCCGGAGCCAAGCCCGCGCGTGCGGCGTGGCTGTTGTGGAATGCGTCCGCCGAAAAACTCGCGCAACGCCGGGTCATCAAGCAAAGGGTTGCGCGAAGCGTTGGACGAAGCGCGTCCCGAAGAATTGACGGTGACGACGGCGGGCGAAACGCGCCCGACAACATCGGCATAAGAATTTTGCGGGTCAACAACAGCGACACTCGCGGGATTGGCGAGAGACGACGATGATTCTATAAATTGAGAAGCGACGAAGGGCGACGACGCGGCGAGGGCGAGTGCCAAAGCCTGCACGGAACGCCGTGCCAGATTCGATTTCTTAAACGGTGAGTCCATAAACTTTCTCTCTCCTTGAAACAACTTCTGAAATGATAGGGAACACTAACTACGCCGCTTTAAGATGAGAGAAAATCATTGATAGTTGTCAGTGGTCAGTGGTCAGTTAAAAACCAAAGAGGACGAGTAAGCTTAATAGACCTCTTGCAAAAGTCCCGTAGGGACTGACTGATAATAGCCCAGCGATTTATCGCTGGGGAAACGTCGGAAATTTCTCCAGTCCCGTAGGGACGACTGACCGGATTTTCAAGTGTCCCTACGGGACACGGCAGGTTGTTCATCCTGTACCCAGCGATAAATCGCCGGGCTAAAATCAAACGTCCCCGACGGGACGGCTTTTGCAAGAGGTCTAATGGCTATTCGTCCTCTTTGTGCTTTCTGTTTGTACTGACCACTGACCACCCTATCATGACGGTTTAATCGCCAGAGGAATGTCGCCGTCGTCTATCGCGGGTTGACGGAGGCGTTGTTGTAAGCGCGGTAGAGAGTTGGCGGCGGGCGGGGTTTCTTTATCCGCGCCGCGCAGTTTCGGCGGGCGGCGCGAGCGGACGATGCTCAAGGTGGCGATGCCGTCCGTGCGACGGAGGATTGAACCGCCGCGACCCGCGACCCAAGTGTTCTCGCCGCCGCGCGCGACGACGCCGAAGAGTGTGGATGTTGTGAGCGTGGTTTGTTGTTCCCACGTCGTGCCGCCGTCGCGTGTGGCGATGACGCGCCCTTGGTCGCCGACCGCAAAGGCTTCGTTGGCGTTCGCGGCAGAGACGGAATATAGATTGACCGCCGCCCCGCTTTCGCGGTCTTGCCATGTCGCGCCGCCGTCGGTCGTGCGTAGGATGATGCCGTTCGCGCCGACGATGTAGCCGCGCAAAGCGTCCGTGAAAGTTATGCCGTAAAGCCATTCGCGCGAATTGGTTTCGATGAACTTCCACGTTTCGCCCGCATCAATCGAGCGCAAAATCGTGCCGTTTGAACCGACCGCGACGATGGTATTCAAATCAACATGATGCACGGCTTCGAGAAACGCGAAGGATTGCGTGGGGCTTTCGCGCCACGTCGCCCCGCCGTCTTCGGTGCGTAAAACCGTGCCGCGCGCTCCGACCGCCGCGCCGTGTTGCGCGTCGTAGAAATGGACGCCGAACAAATCAAGTTTGGTGTTCGATTTAAGTTTCTGCCACGAGATGCCGGACGCTGTAAAGAGAATCGTGCCTTGCGCCCCGACCGTCCAACCGTGCGTTTCGTCAAGGAAAAACACGTCGTTGAGTTGCGCGTCGGTGTCGGTAAATTGCGGCGTCCACTGTTCGCCCGCATCGTAAGTGACGAGGATGCGTCCGCGCGCCCCGACCGCCCAACCGCGTTGATTGTCGAGAAAAGCGATGTCGGATAGATCGTCGCGCCCGCCTTCGGTCAAGCGACGCCAATCAAAACCGCCGTCGTCGGTACGCAACAGCAGACCGTCCGCCCCCGCCGCCCAACCCGTAAAAGCGTCAACGAAAAACACGTTCGCCAGACGCGGGCGCGTGCGAACCGTAATCGGCAGCCACGTCGCCCCGCCGTTGGCGGTCGAGAGAACGAAGCCGTCCGCGCCGCTCGCCCACGCATGACGCTCATCGGCAAACGACACGGAAAGCAAATCGCGCGTATTGAAAACGGGGACGCGCCGCCACGTCGCACCCGCGTCTTCCGAAAGTAGAAGCGTGCCGCCGAATCCGACGGCAACCGCGCGCCGCGCTCCGGCGTTCTTGCTTATAATTTTTTTTGCGACATCAGTTGTAATAACGGGCGAAACGGTTTGCGGTGCGACGTTGGTTGATGAAGTGGCAACAGGTGAAATCTCGACGCGCGACGATGCGGCAAACGGTTTGGCGAACGCGATGCTCGTTAAAGGCAAGTCGCCCGTGTTTTCGATTTTGCGCCATGTCGTTCCGCCGTCATCGGTGACGATAAGCGTGCCGTTGTTTCCAACCGCCGCCCCGCGCTTGGCGTCCATAAACGACACCGAAGAAAGATGCGCCCGCGTGCCTGAAGTTTGACGTTGCCACGTTCGCCCGCCGTCCGTCGTCCTGATGACGCAGCCGTAAGTTCCGACCGCCCAACCCGTTTTCCCGTCACGCGCATCGAGGGCGAACCCGACAGCGTAAAGATGGTCGCGCACACCCGTCGGGCGCAAAGTCCAACGCGCCCCGCCGTTGTCGGTCGTGAAAACTTGACCGCGCGACCCGACCGCAACCGCCGTGTTTGCATCACGCACATCAAGCCCGTACATCGTGACCGCGCCGGGTATCGTCTGCGGCGTCCACTCGAAACCGCCCGTCGTCGTGCGTAAAACGACGCCGCCCGTGCCGAGCGTCCACCCGCTTAACTTGTCGTTCGCAAAACGAATCGTGTGCAGAGAATTCCCTTGCGGCAAAGGATTCTGCCAACGCCAACCGCGTCCCGCCTGTTGCCCATGCGCCACGCACATATCGCCGCCCAAACACAGCGCGACCAAGCACGCGAGTGAGCGCAAAAATGTGAAGCGAGATGTTGGAAGGACAAAGTGCATTGAGGTTGAAATGAAACCCGAAGTGACGTGGAAAATATACGCGAACTTGCC
Organism: Pyrinomonadaceae bacterium; assembly: GCA_041743485.1. GTDB lineage: Bacteria > Acidobacteriota > Blastocatellia > Pyrinomonadales > Pyrinomonadaceae > JANDLT01. The sequence continues at coordinate 804 of JBGTMR010000323.1, read as the reverse complement.
AAAGCAAGCACGCTCTACAAGGCAGATTCAAAACGCTCCGGTTAAGGCGAAGTGTTTGGAGAAGAGGCGCGGTTGATTGGTTGCTTTGATTAAAAAATCAGAAATCGAGAATTGGCGTTGAGTAATAATCGAACGAAATGATTTTAACTCACCTTACGCGGTGGCGAAGTTTCGCGGCTCTGCCGCCTGATGTGCGGAAAGGCTGTGCCTTTCCGACTCGCTCTCAGAAATTTATGGCGGCTACGCCGCCCGCGTCTGAGGCGCAGCCTCGAAGACCTCTCATATGCTTCACGGTGAGGCGAAGCCCCACCGCACATCAGGCGGCAAAGCCGCAAAATACATCCACCGTAATGTTAGATTTTAAGTTTTCGCACCGGCGTCGCGTGCCGCTTGTTCAAGGATGTGCGCTTCGACGCTTCCCGCCGATGCGATGGTGCGCGCCGCCATGTCGCACGCTTCCTGAATTTGTTCGCCCGCGTGTCCTTTCGTCCATTCCCAAATGACGCGGTGGGCGGCGGCGGCGCGGTCTAAGCGCGTCCACAATTCTTGGTTTGCCTTGCGGCGAAAGCGTCCCGACATGGTTTCGACGACGTAGCGCGAATCGGTGCGAAGCGTGACGTGACACGGTTCTTTCAAGGCTTCGAGTCCGATGGCGGCGGCGACGATTTCGGCTTGCTGGTTCGTCGAATTGCCGAGATATTCACCGACCGCGCGCCACTGTCCGCGATAACCGAGCAGTGCGACCGCCGCCGCCCGCGCGATGCCCTGTTGCGTGCCGAGACCGTTGCCGAGACTCGAACCGTC
>JBGTMR010000322.1:0-2366 GCA_041743485.1 Pyrinomonadaceae bacterium | reverse complement strand
CGGGACCGGCGACGACTAGCAAAGGCGTGTGCGAACTTTCAGCCGCCGCGCGCTGACTCGCATCGAGCGTAAAAGTTGATGATGCTTGTTCGACGTTTGAAGGAGTTTGAGTTTGAACATCCCGCGCCGCAACTCGCACGTTGTCCGGCACAAGCAGTGCGTGCGCGAGAGAGTGCATCACGAAGTCGAGATTGATGCCGGTGCGCTCCGCGATGCGCGCGGCGTTTAAGCGTTCGCCAACAAACCAACGGCGCAACAAATCGCCGGGCAGCAAAAACTCGCGCGCGAAAACATTGGCTTCTGTTTCGCGTCGCTGGTGCGGACCGTAAGCCTCTATGCGGCTTGCGCCGAACTGCGGGCGGTCTTCGCTTGCGGTGAAATCAACATCTTCCGGCTTGCAGAGCGTGACGCCTCGATGCAGCCAGTGATGCGCGAACTCGTGCGCTTGATAGAAAACTTGCAACCACGCTTCCGCGTCGGCGTTGTAGAAAATATATCCATCGTCGAGCGTCGCCTGCGCCCCGTAGAGCAGTGGATCATCGAACGAAACAGGTAAGCGTCCAAGTCCCGTTACCCGCTCCGCGTATTCGAGCAGTTGCGGCAAACTCAACGGCGTTTGATTACCTTCACGCTTTGCGAAAACTTCAATCTCGTCGCGTCGTGCGCGGGCTTGATGACGAATGTATGTCCAGTGATTCATTAAGCGAGGAATGAAAACGCAAAGGTAGCGTCACAGGGTAAAGTAGTCGCGTGGTTGAAAGTTCGGAGCGTAGATTCTTTTCATCTCACCGACTTTGATTTGCTCAATCGTAAGATTAAGTTCGTCAATCATCAATCGTAATTGCGGTGTGGTGTTTGAGGGAACACGCAAGATAATAAGAGCCGTTGAATAACGGGAAAGGTTTTGTTGATGCGGAAGATTGCGGTCAACCGTGACGATAACATCAAACTTTCCGTCGGCAATTTCTAAAAGCGGACGGTCATGCAATTTGTCCCAACCGAGATCAAGAACGTGTGTGACTGTTGCGGCACGAATGTACGGAACGAAGTCATAAGGAACACAGTTGTCAATCAGGACTCGCGCTTTAATCAACGTCGAAAGATTCTCCAATCTCACGCAACAATCTCAAGACTTGCTCACGTTTGACGTTGGGAAAACTCACAAAGAACTCGTCCAGTGATAACCCTTCGGAAAGATAATCAAACAGGTTCTTAATTGGAACGCGCGTATCGGTAAAGACCGGCGCGCCCGACATGATAAGCGGCGAAACAGTAACTACATCTTTACTAAAGCGATTGGCGGATAGCTTCGATTTATCGCGGCGAACGTCATTTATAAGTTGTGACACAAAAACACCTCCATCAACATTTTAGGCTTGAACATCGCTGCAAACCAAACATTTAGATTAAGCCGCAGAGTAAAACTCTCATGCTTTTTCACTTTCGCCTTTGAGTTCCAGCCACTCTCGTTTCTGCGAATCGTTCATCATCAAATCCTTTTCAATCGCTTCGTAAAAATCTTGCGCTTCGGGCATCTGCGGTGATTCTTTGGCGAGGAAATTGGCGGCGGGCGCAAAACGACTTTCGCCCTGCAAGTAGATCGCAACCGCTTCGTAAGTTTGATTTATCGCCGCCGCGATGCCTTCAATCGCCGCGCGCGGAATGGATGCGAAGCGTATCAAGCGGCGTTCGAGTTTTAGCAAAACGGGAAGCGAAAGATTGGTGCGGGCGGCGAATGTTTGCATCGTTAAGCCTTGCGCTTCGGCAGTCGCGCGCAAACCCGTCAGCGGCGCGCTGTCCTGTGTTATGCCGCCCTGTGTCGCAAGGCTTTGTGTCGCAAGCAAGGTTGAAAAGATTTCCATGCCGCGTTTGACGATTAAGTTTTCCTGCGCGGCATCGTCTTGAGTCGCGGAAGAGTGTTCGACGATGTTCGCGGTCGCGGCATAGTTCATCAATTCATCGGCGTGGTTTGGATAGCGACGCATGAACTCGGTCAGTATGTCGCGCGACGCTTGCGCGTGTAACGGCGACTTGCCCGCGTCATCGCGGCGCAGCAGATAGGCTTCGATAACTTGGTCGAAAGTCGCTTCCATGTTCGGCGTGGATTCGTTCATCCCGTTGTACCCTCGCGCCAGTTTTGCAACGCCGCTTCCGCCTGCTTCAAACGATTGCGAACGGTGCGCGGCGTGACCTGACAATAACGGCTTATCGAAGGCTCATCCGGTGATGCGGCTTCGATTTGCCAATCGTCGAAGTAACGCAAAACAAAGACTTCGCGCAACTCCGGCGCAAGATATTTGAGTGCGTCGCGCATCATCAAACGCTTTTCAATCGGTATCGTCTTCTCATCCGTCAGAGAATCGAGT
>JBGTMR010000321.1:0-1681 GCA_041743485.1 Pyrinomonadaceae bacterium | reverse complement strand
CGGGACCGGCGACGACTAGCAAAGGCGTGTGCGAACTTTCAGCCGCCGCGCGCTGACTCGCATCGAGCGTAAAAGTTGATGATGCTTGTTCGACGTTTGAAGGAGTTTGAGTTTGAACATCCCGCGCCGCAACTCGCACGTCATCCGGCACAAGCAGTGCGTGCGCGAGACTGTGCAATACGAAGTCGAGATTGATGCCGGTGCGCTCCGCGATGCGCGCGGCGTTTAAGCGTTCGCCAACAAACCAACGCCGCAGTAAATCGCCGGGCAGCAAAAACTCACGGGCGAAAACATTTGCCTCTGTTTCGCGTCGCTGATGCGGACCGTAAGCCTCTATGCGGCTCGCGCCGAACTGCGGGCGGTCTTCGCTCGCGGTCAAATCAACATCTTCCGGTTTGCAAAGCGTGACGCCTCGATGCAGCCAGTGATGCGCGAACTCATGCGCTTGATAGAAAACTTGCAGCCACGCTTCGGCGTCGGCATTGTATAAAATAAACCCGTCGTCAAGCGTCGCCTGCGCTCCGTAGAGCAGAGGATCATCGAACGAAACAGGCAAGCGTCCAATTCCTGTAATGCTTCCGGCGTATTCGAGCAGTTGCGCCAAACTCAACGGCGTTTGATTACCTTCACGCGCGGCGAAAACTTCAATTTCACGACGCCGCGCGCGGGCTTGATGACGAATGTATGTCCAGCGATTCATTAAGCGAGAGAGAGAGAGGATGAGTGCGGCGGGATGAAGTTTGAGCAGATGCCTTTTGGTATTTCATTCTTCATTTCTGACCTGCCTCCACATCTGCTTTTGCGAATCGTTCATCATCAAATCCTTGTCAATCGCTTCGTAAAAATCTTGCGCTTCGGGCATCTGCGGTGCTTCTTTGGCGAGAAAGTTGGCGGCGGGCGCAAACCGGCTTTCGCCCTGCAAGTAGATCGCAACCGCTTCGTGAGTTTGATTTATCGCCGCCGCGATGCCTTCAATCGCCGCGCGCGGAATGGATGCGAAGCGTATTAAGCGGCGTTCGAGTTTTAGCAAAACGGGAATTGAAAGATTCGTGCGGGCGGCGAGTGTTTGCATCGTCAACCCTTGCGCTTCGGCTGTGGCGCGCAAACTCGAAAGCGGTGCATCGCCCTGTGTCGCGGGGCTTTGTGTCGCAAGCAAGTTTGAAAAGATTTCCATGCCGCGTTTGACGATTATGTTTTCCTGCGCGGCATCGCCGTCTTGAGTCGCGGAAGTGTGTTCGACGATGTTCACGGTCGCGGCATAATTCATCAACTCTTCGGCGTGGTTCGGATAGCGGCGCATGAACTCCGTCAGTATATCGCGCGACGCTTGCGCGTGTAACGGCGACTTGCCCGCGTCGTCACGGCGCATCAGATAGGCTTCGATAACTTGGTCGAAAGTCGCTTCCATGTTCGGCGTGGATTCGTTCATCCTGTTTTACCTTCGCGCCAATTTTGCAATGCTGCTTCCGCCTGTTTCAAACGATTGCGAACGGTGCGCGGCGTGACCTGACAATAACGGCTTATCGAAGGCTCATCCGGCGATGCGGCTTCGATTTGCCAATCGTCGAAGTAACGCAAAACAAAGACTTCGCGCAACTCCGGCGCAAGATATTTGAGTGCGTCGCGCATCATCAAACGCTTTTCAATCGGTATCGTCTTCTCATCCGTCAGAGAATCGAGT
>JBGTMR010000320.1:0-1729 GCA_041743485.1 Pyrinomonadaceae bacterium | reverse complement strand
AGACAAGCGCGCATTGCTTCTCGAATACTTTGATTTACTACGCGAAGACATGCCGGAACTGCCCGCCATCGGGCGCATGAAACAACTCGCCGGACACTTTACGAAAGGCTTGCTCGGCGGTTCACGCTTCCGCACCGCCCTCTATCATTCGCACACGGTCGCGGAAATTCTGACGCGCATTGATGAATACTTTGAATGCGTTCGGGAAGGGCGTATGTACATGGGCGAAGAAGATGCGGCGATGGAAGACACGCCCGAACCCGCGCTTGATTCATGTGAGGCGGCGATGAATTGAAGTGGGTTTCGCGTTGTCGTTTGAAATGATGGAGCGTGGAAATTGTGAGTAAAGTTTAACGGAGGTGAACGGAGGCATAACGGAGTAGAACGGAGAAAGCTTTTTTATGTTCTTCCTCTGCTCACCTCCGTTATGCCTCCGCTTACCTCCGTTTTACTTGTCTTTTATCGTACCGAACTTAGCGCGCACGCGATGCCGGATCGCCGAAGAGAATCCACGAGCGGCGCACGTCGGTGTCGAAGGTCGTGGTCTTGGCGCGCAATGTCGCTTCGCCGAGGGTCACGCTCTGATCGCCGACGATGGATTGATAAAAGCGTTTATTCATCAAGTGTTGTCCGGTCGGAATCGTTTCGCCGGATGACGCCCAGACCGCAATCGCGCCGTTCGGTGCTTTGAGCAACGCTTCCGCGAGGCTGAAATTCGTCGGGTCGGGATTGATAAAGTAGCCGTTGAAGCACGTCATCATCACGAAGATGGAAAGGCGATTCGCATTCGTCAAACGAGGCGCGTCATCGTTGGACAACAAACCCGCGCCCGTCCAGCGATTCGCCGTGCCGTGTCCGATGAAGTTGACGAGGGTTGCGCCGTTATTGATGGACTCTAAAATCGAAGCCCGCACTGCCGCCGTTTGTGAATCGTCAACGGGTCGCACAAACATTTGTTTCGGCACGTCTGCGGCGAAACCTTCCGCGACCGCATCGGCATCGCGTTTGAAGCTGTATCCGTCGCTGCCCGGTCGGTCGGCAACCGAAACATAACCGCGCGCCGCGCTCCCTTGTGTGCCGTTCCCGTCGTAGGTCACGATTTTATTGATTAGGGCTTGGGCTTCGGCGAGCGTCCGCACCGGAAGGCGTCCGAGCGCGAGACTCGGAAGGCTGTCGTCATTGAAATCTACAAAGTAATCGTCGGTCGCCGTTTCGATGTACGGGCTATCGTAAAACTTGGTCGGGATGAAATCCGTCTGCCCGAAGCATCTGCTGTTCGGTGTCGAAGCGGGCGAAGTTAATGCCGAAAACTGACACGAATAATCGCGCGGGTCGTAACTCGCATCACCGACGAACAGACCGAAGCGCGGCTTCGTTATCCAATCGGTGAACGCATTCTGGAAAAAGTCGCGCAACGCACGCGCGGACTTATTGCCGAAATTATATTCGTCATACACGTCTTCGATGTCCACGACTTTGACGCTCAAGCCTTGACTCTGACGCAGGGCGATGAGCGGGGCGAGAGCATCGGCGAACGTGCGATGGGTGACGATGACGTAATCCGCCCCGGATACTTCCGCGCGCAAGCTTGAAGGTGTGTTCGCCGTGACTTCGGCGGGACGCAGAATCCGGTCGGCGGTGAATGCGATGAGCGTGCGCCCGCTTGATGCTGTGAAAGCCGGATTGATTGACGCCGTGAAAGTGCTTCCGTTTTGCGTGACGCCGGGTG
>JBGTMR010000319.1:0-4665 GCA_041743485.1 Pyrinomonadaceae bacterium | reverse complement strand
TTATTAGCCGTACCGCAAAATTTCTGTGCGGCGCGCTGCTATGCCTTCTCGCCGCCAACGCAGCCTTCGCGCAAACCGGAACTTCCAACGTCAGAGGCACGGTCATTGACGCGCAGGGTAACGCGGTCGCAAGTGCGACCGTCACACTCATCAACGCGGAAAAGAATTTTAACCGCACGCAAACCACCAACGAGCAGGGCGGCTATACCTTTACCGCCGTGCCGCCCGACACTTATCGCGTCGAAGCCGAAGCTCCGAACTTCAAACGGGTTGCCGTCAGCGATGTCCGCGCTCTTGTTGATACGCCGACGACGATTGACGTGCAACTCGAAACCGGTAACGTCACCGAAACCGTTGATGTCAGCGCGGCGACCGACGCTGCGCTCAACACGACCGATGCGACTATCGGCAACACGTTTGAAGCGCAACGAATTGAGGAGTTGCCGTTAAACGCGCGCAACGTCGTCGGCTTGTTATCCCTGCAACCCGGCGTGACGCGCGACGGTTATGTCAACGGTGCGCGGAGCGATCAAACGAACGTGACGCTTGACGGCGTAGATAATAACGAGCAGCAAACCGGCTTGGATGTTCAAGCCTCTATTCAGAGCGGCACGGACGAGGCTTTTGCGAGCGTGCTACGCTCGACTCCCGACTCATTGCAGGAATTTCGTGTTACGACGACTAATCCGAACGCCGATCAAGGTCGCTCGTCCGGGGCGCAGGTATCACTCGTTACACGCTCCGGCGGAAACGATTTTCGCGGCGCGCTTTACTATTATCACCGCAACACGGCGACAACCTCGAACGACTTCTTCAACAATCGCGCGGGCGTCGAGCGTCCTCAACTGCTTCGCAACCTCTTCGGTGGGCGACTCGGCGGACCCGTTATCCGCGACCGCGCTTTCTTCTTTTTCAACTACGAAGGCTTTCGCCAAGCGTCCGGCTTTTCCGTTGTCCGCGAAGTTCCTTTGCCGACGCTCGGTCAGGGTATTGTACGCTATGCATCCGACAGTGGAGCGGGCGATCCCTGTCCGACATCCGCCGAACCTAATCGCCGGTGTCTGGCGGTGAACACATCCCAAATCAACGCGGCGTATATCGCGGCGAACGGCGTGACGCCCGGCGTCAATCCGACGGCACTCGCCATTCTTGCCGATGCCGCACGGCGTTACCCCGCGAACGACAGCACGGTCGGCGACGGCGCGAACACCGGAGGTTTTCGCTTCAACGCCCGCACACCGTCGCGTCTGAATACTTATGTCGGTCGCTTCGACCTCAATCTCACCGACCGGCAAACGCTTCTCGTGCGCGGCAATTACCAGCACGACACGATTACGCGCATCAGCCAATTCCCTGACACCGCCGCCCCAACACTTTCGCGTCAACCGCGCGGCGTCGCCGTCGGACATACATGGTCAATCACCAACAATCTCGTCAACCGTTTCAGCTACGGCTTGACGCGCGATTCATTCACTTCGGGCGGCGACTCGCTGGAGAACTTCGTTAGCTTCCGCTTCATCTACTCACCGCTCAGTTTTTCGCGCACGCTCATTCGCACGACTCCCGTCAACAACTTCGTTGACGACTTATCGCTTATCGCCGGAAATCACTCGTTGAGTTTCGGCGGAAACGCCCGTTTCATCCGCAACAACCGCATCTCGACGGGCGGGTCATTCGACAATGCCAGCACCAATCCATCGTTTTACGATTTCTCCGGGGCGGCGGTACTTTTTAATACCGACACTTTCGATCCGATTTTCTCGGACGTGTCCGCCGACTTTGAAACCGATTTGCGCGACGCATTGACCGCCGCCATCGGTCGCTTCTCGCAGTACGGCGCGAGCATCAACTACGGCGCGGACGGCAATCTGCTTCCGGTAGGAACGCCGATTCCACGCAGCTTCGCCACCGAAGAATACGAAGCTTATGCACAGGATAGCTGGCGCATACGTCCTAACCTTACTTTCACCTACGGCTTACGCTATTCGACTTCGACACCCGTCTATGAACGCAACGGTGTGCAGGTCGCGCCGGTGCAAAGTCTCGGCGATTTCTTTGATCGGCGCGCGGCATCGGCGGACATGGGCGTTCCGTTAAACGAACTCATCACACTCGACCGCGCAGGCAAAGCCAACGACCGACGCGGCTACTACGACCAAGACTTTAACAACTTCGCTCCCACAATCGCCGTCGCTTATTCGCCTAATCTCGGCGGCTTGTTCGGGCGCGCTCTGGGGCGCAACGGCAAAAGCGTTATACGCGGCGGCTATCGTTTGTCTTACGACCGCATCGGCAGCCAACTCGCCGTCAACTTCGACTTGAATTCATCGCTCGGCTTCGCTTCCGAACAAACCGTCGCCGCCAACACCTTCAACGTCAGTGACCGTCTCGCACCCCTCTTTACCGGAACCAACCCGAACGTGCGCTCGCTGCCCGGTATCGTGGGTACTATTACGCCTTCGCTCACTTTCCCGCTTACGCTTCCGGCGGACGAGGCGCAACGCATCGAGCAATCTCTTGACGACACGATTACGACGCCTTACAACCACAGCCTTAACCTCTCGTATGAACGCGAAATCGGCAAAGGCTTGTCTTTCCAAGTAAGCTATGTCGGACGCTTTTCGCGTGATCTGCTCGCCTCGCGCGATGTGATGCACCTCAACAACCTACGTGATCCGCAATCCGGGCAAACTTGGTACGAAGCAATCAACATGCTCACAGACCTTCGTTATGCCAACGCGCCAATCACTTCGGTCGCGGCAATTCCTTTCTTCCAGAACGTTCTGCCGGGTCTCGCGCGCACGCGCAACATTCTCGGCACACCGACGGCTTTGACGGCGACGCAGGAAGCTTACCGTCGAGTCGCACGACCCGGCGGTGCCAGCGTCGGCGGTGTCGGCGGTTCGGGCATCACTGATTACACGTTCCTGCAACTGCTCTGGGATGACGGACTTTCGCCGCTCGGCGATAATCTGTTCTTCCATCCGCAGTACGCCGCGCTTTCCACTTTCTCGACCATCGCGCGCTCGAACTACAACTCCGGGCAGTTCAGTGTGCGCCAACGCTTCGGCAACGACTTGAGTTTTGATTTCAACTACACGCTCTCGCACTCGCTCGACAATGCTTCGGGACTCCAAAACTCAACCGGGTTTGGGTCGGCGTTCATCATCAACCCGCTTGACCCCGATCTTTCCTACGCGACTTCCGATTTCGACACGCGCCACGTCGTCAACGTCAACGTCGTTTCACAGTTGCCGTTCGGTCGCAACAAGACTTTCCTCAGCAACCTGCCGCGCGTGGCGAACGCTCTCGTCAGCGATTTTCAATTGACGAGCATCTTCCGCTACAACTCCGGCTTACCCGTTAGCGCGCCTTTCGCCTCAGACCGTTGGGCGACAAACTGGAACGTGCAGTCGAACATGGTGCGTGTTAATCCCATTGACTCGCAACCGTCCAACAACCCGACACCGAATCTATTCAGCGATCCCGGAGCCGCCTTCCGTTCGTTCCGCGACCCGCGCGCCGGTGAAACGGGCGACCGCAATATCTTCCGCGAACCGAGCTATGTATCGCTCGATCTCGGTCTGTATCGCACCTTCCGTATCACGGAGCGTCAATCAATTCAGTTCCGCGCCGAAGGTTTTAACATCACCAATACCCAACGCTTCGCCGGTTCGAGCATCGTCGGCTTCGGCTTGTCGCAAGACCCGTTTCTTCCGAACGTCGAAGGCGGCGTGGCGCAACCGCAACAACCGAGCAGCGACTTCGGCAACTTCACCTCGACACAAAAATCTTTGAACGAACCGCAAAGTGCCGGGCGCGTTTTCCAGTTCGCCCTTCGTTACGAATTTTAACCTCAGCACTATCGTTTGAGTGCCTTGAACGCGGGCTGTCAGCTTCGGCTTTCAGCCCGCTTTTGTTTTGCTTACCGACTCTGTTAAGTTGCGCTTAATGAGCGAACGCATCTACCGCGACCCCGTACACAACATCATTCGCCTTCGCACCGATACGGCGGAAGGGGCTTTACTTGTACGCTTGATTGATACGCCGGAGTTTCAACGCTTGCGGCGCATTAAGCAGTTGGGGTTGGCTCTCTATACTTATCAGGGGGCGGAGCATTCGCGCTTCGCGCACAGTCTCGGTGTGCTTCATCTCGCGCGGCGCGTGCTTGATAAGTTGAGCGAGCGACACGACATCAAAGACGATGACCGGGCGGCGGTGTGCGCGGCGGCGTTGCTGCACGACATAGGGCATGGTTCGTTTTCGCATGTCATGGAGACGGTCGCGGGTTTTCATCATGAAGCATGGACAATCGCGGCGGTGTTGAGCGAGGCGACGACGGTTAATCAGGTGTTGCGCGAGTATTCGGAAGCGATGCCCGCGCGCGTCGCAACGGTGATAGACGGCACGTTTCGCCCGAACGCTCTCGCGCAACTCGTGTCGTCGCAGTTGGATGTTGACCGCATGGACTACCTGTTGCGCGACTCTTTGATGACCGGAGCGAAGTACGGAATTTACGACCTTGAATGGATTATCAACGCCCTTGCGATTGATGAAGCAAACGACCGCACTTACGTTATGGCGCGCGGGCTGTACGCCGTCGAAGAGTATTTGCAAGCCCGTTATTACATGTTTCGTCAAGTCTATTTTCACCGCACCTTGCGC
>JBGTMR010000318.1:0-2918 GCA_041743485.1 Pyrinomonadaceae bacterium | reverse complement strand
GCTCCGATTGAAGACCCGAATCCTCTGGTTGCCGGACGCGGTTTTCAAGCTTTGCGCGCGGCGGGAATTGAAGTTTCAATCGGCTTGATGAAGCGCGAAGCCGCGTGCCAGAACGAAACTTACATCCACGCGATGCGCTACGCGCGCCCGTTCGTTCATCTCAAACTCGCCGCCTCGCTTGACGGGCGCATCAACTTCAACCGTCAAACCACACCGGACAATGTGCGCTGGATTACGAACACGAAATCGCGTATCCGCGTGCATGAAATGCGCCGCGAATACGATGCGATTCTCGTCGGGGCGGGAACAATTAAAGCCGATGACCCGTTGCTCACAGACCGCAGCCACAAGCCGCGCCGCCGTCCTCTGGTTCGCGTCATAATGGACGGTAAGCTGAACATCCCGCTTAATTCGCGCGTCGTGAGAACCGCCGACGTTGAAAATCCGGTCTTGGTTTTCAGCGACCACGCCCGCGCCGACCTTGTGCGCGTGCGCGAACTCGAAGCGCGCGGCGTCGAAGTCGAACTGCTTCAAAACGGCACGCGCGACCTCTTGGAAATTCTCGCGCGTCTTTATCGCCGCTCACTGCAAAGCGTGTTTTTGGAAGGCGGTTCGCAACTTGCCGGTTCGTTCGTTGACGCCGGATTGATTGATAAAGTCAGTTTCTTCGTCGCCCCGCTTATCATCGGCGGCAGCGCGGCGACACCCGCGATTAACGGCATGGGCTTACACACTTTCCGTCTGCGCGATGTCGAACGTCACGCGCACGGCGACGACACCGAAATCACGGGATACCCGGAAGCAAAGTAGAAAGTTGAAAGTCGAAGGGCGAAAGTGAAGAATAAGAAATCGAAAGACGGAAGCGCGGCTCGTACAATCGCGGGTCGTACAAGAGAGTCGGAGTCATCTGCTTCAACTTTCAACTTTCGCCCTTCGACTTTCGCCTTTGCTTCCGCGTCGCCTGTTCGCAAGCGGTTCGGGCAGCATTTCCTTGTTGATGAAAACTATATCCGGCGCATCATTGATGCCTTTGCTCCGCAGTCGGGCGAGACAATTATTGAAATCGGTTCGGGACGCGGGGCGTTGACGGCGCATCTCGTCAAACATGATGTGGCTTTGCGGGCGGTTGAGATTGACCGCGACTTGGGAGCGCAGCTTGAGCGGAGTTACGGCGCGCTGCCGAATTTCTCGTTGGTCGTTGAAGACACTTTGCAAACCGATTTCTGTTCGCTTATCGCTCCCGCCGCTCATGCCCGCGTCATCGCCAATCTGCCTTACAACATTTCGACGCCAATCTTAACGCGCCTCATCGAGTATCGCGCTTGTGTGACGGAATCCGTTTTGATGTTGCAGCGCGAAGTCGTCGAACGCATCACCGCCCGCCCCGGAGACGGTGAACGCGGGTATCTCTCCGTTTTCGTCGAAGCTTATTGCGATGCCCAACCTTTATTCGACGTGCCGCCGACAGCTTTCAACCCGCCGCCGAAAGTCTGGAGCAGCGTCGTTCGTCTGCGCGCCGTCAAGCGTGACGTGATGACTGGCGTTGACGAGAGCATCTTGTGGCGCATCGTCAGTGCCGGATTCGCGCAACGCCGCAAAACCATTTTCAATAATCTGCGCGCGATAAGCGGCAACTTGAGTGATCTTATCGAAGGGCGCGGCGGCATCAATCTCATACTCGAACAATCGGGCATTTCGCCACGCGCCCGCGCCGAAACCTTGACGCTCGAAGATTGGACGCGGCTTGCTTCGGGTGTAAAAGCGGAAGATTGAAACGGTAAATTGCGATTTAATGACGCACGCTTGATGGGCGTGCTAATATCCGGCTTACTTATGCGCTCGGATATTGTTCTCATCAGAATCGTCTTCACCGTTATCCTCATCACTGCGGGATACATCCTCAAGCCGTTCGATAACCGCTTAACATCCGTTATCGTCGCGGGTTTAATCGCCGCCGGTATCATCTTTTTCGAGTTGCGAATCCGCCGCGCGTCGCTCAAGACTCTAATCGGTGCGGCTATCGGTTCTATCTTGGGCATACTCGGTGCTTTCATGATCGGTTCGCTTATCAACAATCAGGAAGCAACCGCCGTCAGTGGTGAAATGAAAGCCTATCTAGTGCTTGCCCTGACGTTCTTTATGGCTTACGTCGGGCTGATGGTCGGAGCGGCGAAGGGGGATTACATAGACCTCGCCGCGCTCGGCGGCATCTTCAGCGAGAAAGCCGGAAGGCGCGATTACAAGGTGATGGACACGTCGGTCATCATTGACGGACGCATCGCGGATGTCGCGGAAACGGGTTTCTTGGGCGGCACAATCGTTATCCCGCAGTTCGTTTTACGCGAACTTCAGCAGGTCGCGGATTCGGCGGATTCGTCGAAGCGGCAACGCGGGCGGCGCGGACTCGATATGCTCCAACGTCTCCAAAATAACAGCGCGCTCGACATCGCAATCGTTGACACGGATTTTCCGGCAGTCAAAGAAGTTGATTTGAAACTTATCGAACTCGCCAAACAACTTTCCGCCGTTATCGTCACCAACGATTTCAACCTCAACAAAGTCGCGCAACTGCAAGGCGTCAGCATCCTCAATATCAACGAACTCGCCAATGCCTTAAAACCCGTCGTGCTGCCCGGCGAAGCGATGCTCGTGTTCATACTCAAAGAAGGCAAGGAATACAATCAAGGCGTCGCGTATCTCGATGACGGCACGATGGTCGTCGTAGATAACGCGCGCCGTATGATTGGTAAAAACGCCAGCGTCGCGGTCACAAGTGTGTTGCAAACGACGGCGGGCAAAATGATTTTCGGTCGCCTAGCCGAAGAAAACAACGACTACAACGGCGACTCGCGCAACGGCACGCACAACGGCGGCAGCGGCATCAATAATTTCAACCGTCGCCCGCAACCTTCGCGCCC
>JBGTMR010000317.1:0-10179 GCA_041743485.1 Pyrinomonadaceae bacterium | reverse complement strand
TGACGGGCGCGGCGGGTGCGACGGATACGGATGTGGCTATGGGCGGCGCGACAGGTTCGGACGGTGTGAGGCGCGTGACGGCGAAGCGTGTGAGGGCGACGGCAGTAACGAGGGCGACGACGAACGCGACGATGCCGGTTATTTTGCGTGACGGTGTACTCATGGCGATGTCTCCAATGTTTATGCGACAAAGTAAGAACGCCTGATATACGCGCCACTTGCGTCAAAGCGGTGAGTTTTTTAGAAAAAAGTTTTACGGGTAAATCGCGTTCATCATATTGGCGAGACGATACCCCGCGAGGGCGATACGACGGCGCGCGACCGTTCGGGCTTGCGCGCGATACGCGGCGGTCGGGGTCGAGTTTTCTTTCGTGCTGTATGCGTACTGACGCGCGAGGGCGTGGCTTTCCTGCGACCATTTATCAGGGTTCGTCTCACGCGCTTCCGGCATTCCGGTGATTGGAAACTCGGCTTCGATACCACGCGCATAATCGTCCAAGCGCGTGCGCGTCGCCGCTTCGAGCGGACGCGGGGCGCGCCAAAAATCGAACGCTCCGGCGGCGGTGTCCCACAGCCGATGAAGGTTGTCGGCTTGTTCTATCCCCGTGAACTTGAAAAAGTTTCCGCCCGCGTCGCCGTTCGGATTCGCCGCCGTGTAGCGCGTCGCGGCGTGCAAAGGCTGATGAATGTCTCCGGCGAGGTGATACAAGAAACCTAAAATTTCCGCGTCCTTTTGGTCTGAAACCGTGCCGAGCGTGAGCGTCGCAATTCCCCACTTGAGCCGCGACGCGACGTTGTTGGTCGCCGCGACGTTCTTCGGGTCAACCGGAATGCCGTCGAAAATGGGGATGTTGATGTAATGCCATTCGCGCAAATCGTCGTGCATCGAATCGGCGCGCAAATCATCCATCCACGTCGAGACGGTGATCGGGTCGTAAGTCTTGCCGCAAAAGCGAATCGTTTTCGTCAAAGCGTCAACCCGTGCGCGGGCGTGCGGGTTCAAGCGTTTGTACGCGACGGTCGAAACCAGCATATGCCCCGTATCGTCCCACGCCGAAGCGACATTCGCCGTTAAAACGACCACAATGGCGAGCGATGCGATTTTGAACAAATTGAGCGTAAAGTTTTTCATGTTTATTTATTGTGACCTCGAAAATGAAAAGCCACAGCAATGCGGCTGTGGCTTTTTTGTATTTAATAGTGATGCACCCGGCATGATTCGAACATGCGACCCCCTGATTCGTAGTCAGGTACTCTATCCAGCTGAGCTACGGGTGCGTATCTTGGCGTGAGAAGGGAATATACGGAACGCGGTCAAAGAGTGTCAAGCAAGGCTGCCGCGACGTGTGAAGTTGACGCGCAACAACCTTGTTTGATGAGTTATTTATCGTTCGCCCGCGATACGAGCGACGCGGCGACGACGTGCGGGCGGTGCGCCGATGTTTGTTTCATCCGTCGGAACGGTGGTTGCGGTAATCGGAGTGGGGATGTTTTCCGGTTCGATTAAACGCGGGCGCGATGACGATGATGCGGCGCGGCGCGCGGCTTGGACGTAGGCTTCGCGGCTGGCTTCGCTTTTTGCCTTGTCTATGCCGCGTCGGGGGACGAGTTGAAATTTGAGTTCCATTTCCTGCGCGACTTTGTAAATGTGTTTCGCCTTCAAACCGCGTTCGGCGCGGGCGATGACTTCTTCGGTGCTAAGGGTTTCGGCGCGGTCGTCCGTGCCGACCCAAACGTAAGTGGCTTCAAGCACTCTTTTAACCTCCAACTTGATTAACTGGTTAAGCGCGACGACGGGCAACGCCGTGCGACGCGGAGCAGATGACGCGACTTTTTCCGTTTGCCGCGTCGAGTAATAATCGGCGACAAGCGAATCGGTCGCGTCACGGTGCGCGTCATAAAAAAGCGCGAAGTCGCGGCAGCGCGTGCGATAAGCGCAACTAACCGAACAGACGAGCGCGTCTTTGAAATGAGCGTAACGATTGCAATAAAGCTTCAGGCGCATCGGCGATAATAAAATCTAAGGGAAAAGCGTGTGAAGCGTTCGCGCTCAACGCGCCAAGCAGAACGAAATATGATGATGTCGGCAGGGGCATAATATCACTTTGCGTTCTGTGTGTGCAACAAGTGCCATATATGAAACGCCCTGCTAAAGAAACACAAAAGCGAGGGAGGCAATGGTTGATTAGGAAGTATAACGGAGGTCAACGGAGGCATAACGGAGGTCAACGGAGAAGTTGAAATAGACCTCTTGCAAAAGTCGTCCCGTCAGGGACGTTTGATAGTAGCCCGGCGATTTATCGCTGGGTACAGGAGGAATGACCTGCCGTGTCCCGTCGGGACACTTGAAACTCCGGTCAGTCGTCCCTACGGGACTAGGTAATTTTCGACGTTTTCCCAGCGATAAATCGCTGGGCTATTGTCACGAAGTCCCTACGGGACTTTTGCAAGAGTCTAATGTTCATTTTCACAGCACGTCTTTCTCTTTATCTTCGTTCCGCTTTTACATTGTCATGGCGTGATTAAGGGCGTGATGGTAGAGTGCAGCGAGGTGGGAAAGGCTCGAAGCAAGTAAGGAGTAAGTCCGATGTATCGCCCGAATTTTTGCAATGATTGCGGTGAAAAGATTGAGCGTCGAAGGTGGCGATGGTGGACGAACCGCCGTTTCTGTGCGGCGTGTACGACACGCTTGCGAAGCGGGGGGTTCGTTAAAGTTCCGCTCGTTATGAGTGCGTTAATACTCGCCGGATTCTTTGCTGGAAGTGCGCGGCGTGACGCACCGTCGCCACTCATCATCGAACGCTCCGGCGCGAGCGAAGCGACGGTGGTAAGTGCGCTTGTCGCTCAAACTTCGGGCATGGATGAATCGAGTTCCAAGTCTGCCGCCGCAATCTCAAACCAATCTCGTGACGACATCGAAGACCCGAACGAAACGGTTTCGATTTGCGGAGCGCGAACGAAGAAAGGCACGCCGTGTTCGCGGCGCGTGCGCGGCGTGGGACGTTGTTTTCAACATCGCGGAAAGGCGGCGATGCTGCCCGCGTCGAAGCTGATTGTACGGGGAGAGTGACAAGTGACGAGTGACAAGTAACAAGAAAGGCAGTTGGTTTTACTTGTCACTTGTCACTTGTCACCGGATACGATTTTTGAATTGGTCGTAAAGTTCCGTGTGACGCGAGGTGAGCGGGACTTGGCGACCGTTGATGAAGAGGTAACGGACGTTGGTGCGGGCGTCGAGCAGGTCGCCGTCGGTGATGACGAGGTTGGCGATTTTACCTGTTTCGAGTGAGCCGACTTGGTTTGCGATGCCTAAGATTTGCGCCGGATAGAGCGTCACGGATTTGAGGGCTTCGACGGGCGGCAAGCCGAACGAGGCGGACATTCCGGCGTGATATGGAAGATCGCGGACGTTTGCGCCGTCGTCGCCGGTCGAGATGCAGAATTGGACTCCGGCGGCTTGGAGTTTGGCGGCGTTGGTATAAAGGACATCGTAATCGTCGTCCTCACGAAGCGGCAAATCGAGCGTGCCGTTGAGGATGACGGGGACGCGCTTTTCCTTTAAGAAAGCCGCCGCCATAAATGCGTCGTTGCCGCCCATGATGATTGGTTTGAGTTTCATTTCTTCGGCGAAACGGACGGCGGCGCGAATCTCAAGGTCGCGGTCGGCGCGTAAGATTACGGGGCGTTCGCCGCGTGTGTAAGGCACAAGGGCGGCAAGTTTCAAATCGCGGTCGGGGCGCGGCAATTTGGGGTCGCGCGCGAAAGCGTCTTGAGCTTTGCCGTAGGCTTCGGCGTCACGAAGCATTTTGCGAATGCCGTCAAGTTGTGTGTCGCGCGTGCGAATCGCGGCGGTCAAATCGGGCGGCGCGCCGGGACGATTGAAACCGAATTCGCCGCCTGTTCCGGTGACGCGCGGAAAGTTGATGACGAGGGCGGCATCGGGGACGAGTGCCATTTTGCGCGGCGTGTCGCCGTCGAGATTGATGACGGCAGCTTGCCCGGAAATCATACCGCCCTGCGGCATCGTGAGAACCGTCGTGATGCCGTTAAAGCGTGTGACGCCGATGTGCGAGGAGTGCGGGTTGACGGAGACAATCGCGTTCGCGTTCGGGTTCATATCGCCGGTTTCCGCGAGGTCAACCGTGCCGGGCGCGCCGCTTCCGACTTCGACGAGTCCGATGGAAGTTCCGGCGTCAATCATGCCGGGATAGACGCTCAAACCTTGAGCGTTTATTTCCTGCGCTCCGCTTGGGGCGTTGACGTTCGTGCCGAGTGCTTCGATGCGTCCGTTACGAATTACGAGTGAGCCGTTTTCAATCGTCGCGCCGGAGACGGTGACGATGCGGGCATTGCGTATGACGTAAAGTGTGTTCGCGCTTGAAGCCGTTTCCGCGCCCTGTGATGTGACGCTGTTCGCTTGTTGGGCGAAAGTCGGAACGGCGAAGGTGACGATTGAGAGTAATGCGAAAAGCTTTTTGATGTTCATCGGTTTTCTCCCGCCGCGCGTTGTCCGCCGCTTTCTACGTCATCGGAATCGTAGCCCATTGTGCGACGCGGGCGCGGAAGCGCGGGTGACGCGCCGCCCGTCGCGGGTTTGTTCGCTTCATTGGCTTCGAGTGTGCGGCGTTCCTGTGTGAGAGCGGCGCGGCGCGCGAGGTCTTGGGCGCGGTCGAAGAAAATTTCGCCGTCAATGAACGTCGTCTCGACGCGGGATAATGTACTCAACGGATGTCCGTTCCAAATCACCAAGTCCGCATCTTTGCCTGTATCAATCGAGCCTGTGCGATTGTCTATTTCGAGTTGGCGCGCGGGGTTTAAGGTGATGAGGCGGACGGCTTCTTCTTCGGAAAGACCGCCGTACTTCATCATCTTCGCGGCTTCAATATTGAGGCGGCGGGCGCGTTCGTTCGAGTCGGAATTGAGCGAAGTCAAAACTCCGGCGCGCGTCATAATCGCGGCGGCGTAAGGTATCGCGTCGTAAGCTTCCATTTTGTAGCCCCAGTTGTCGGCAAAGAGTGAACCGCCGCCGCCGTGACGCGCGATTTCGGGGGCGACTTTGTAGCCTTCGAGGACATGTTGGAAGGTCTTAATTTTGAAGCCGAATTCATCGGCGAGTTCAATCAGCATCAGGATTTCATCGGCGCGATAACAGTGCGCGTGGACGAGACGTTTGCCTTCGAGAATTTCGACGAGTGGTTCAAGCTGAAGGTCGCGGCGCGGGGCGATGAGGTTCTTTTCGTTGCGACGAACGCGGGCGTTGTATTCGTCAAACGTGCGCTTATAGTCCTGTGCGTTTGTGAAGGCGACGCGGATGGTTTCTTCAACGCCCATGCGCGTCGCGGGATAGCGGCGCGTCTGTCCGGGAAGGGCGGGAAAATTGGAGCGTTTCGGATTTTCACCGAGCGCGAACTTAATTCCCGGCTTCGCGCCTGCGATGAGAAAGTCGGCAAGCGGGCGACCGTACTTGATTTTGACGACGGTGTTTTGTCCGCCGATAGCATTGCCGGAACCGTGAAGCAGATTCAGCGCGGTGACGCCGCCCGCGAGAGCGCGATACAAATCAACATCGGTCGGGTCAAGCACGTCGCTGATGCGTACCATCGAAGTGACCGACAGTGTGAGTTCGTTGACGGCATCCATCATCGCGTGCGAGTGAGCGTCAACGATGCCGGGCATGATGTATTTGCCGGATGCGTCAATCACGCGCGCATCGTTCGACGCTTTCAAGTTCTGACCGACTCCGGCGATTTTGCCGTCGCGTATCAACACATCGGAGTTGTTCAGCGTGCCGTGCGAAGCGGTGATGATGGTCGCATTGCGTATCAGCGTTTCACCGCGCGGAGCGGCGGAGCGTCCGGCAGTGTTTCGCGGTTGTTGATTATCGCGGCGGCGAGTTTGAGCGTGGAGGCTAAAACTCACGTTGCCGAACGCGACGAGCAGGGCGAGTGATAAAAGTTTGCGTGTTGTTCGTTTCATATTTTTAGATTCTGTGCGAGTGGAGATTCCGTCAAACATCATGTCGCGCATTCTTGAGTATGCGAATCAATGTAGGACTTTCTCACTTTTCGTTTTTCTTTGAGGTTTTTCTTCTCTTAATTTGAGATTTCAAATTTAAGATTTCAAATTTGAGAAAGCCCTAAATAGTTAAGTGCAGCATGTCTTTTAGCTACGGAGTAGCGGCAAGTCGGTAGCCCACAGTGAAGCGAAGCGTAACTGTGGGAAGAATGTAAAAAGAAGTTTCAAGCTACGGCAGTAGCGGAAGAAATCAGGCGAAAGCTCATCCGCTTATCTTACGCTGCTGCCGCAGCTTGAAATCTTTGTCTCGCTTAAACCCACAGTTACGGCTAACGCCTTCACTGTGGGCTACCAACTTGCCGCTACTCCGTAGCTAAGGAACATGGCAATCGAAGCTATTACCTTTGATTCGCATTGAATCAATGAGTGCCGATGATTCAATTCTTCTCCGGCGGCGTCGCGGATGCGGGCGGCGTGGGGCGCGGTTGATTCGCGGGTCGGTCGCGCTGTTCGTTCGGCGGCGTGTTGGTGCGCGGCACGTCTTCGGGTTGATTGGTCGCGGGTGTCGCGGGTGTTTCGGTCAAAGGCGTTCCGGTCGGTGGACGCGACGGTGTGGCGGATGCGGGCGTCGCGGGTGGCGGCGTTCCGGTGCGCGTTCCGGTGAATGTGCCTTGTCCGCGTCCGACGATTTGGATTGTGCCGCTCATGCTGTTGCCCGTGACAGTCCCGATGAAAGTCGCTTCGGTGGTTTGATTGTCGTAGTTGACGGGGGCGGTAAAGTTTATCGCTCCGGTCTGCGCGGTGTATGAAGCGTTGGCGATTTGGGCTGTGCCGAGCGCGCCGGAGAGTGAGCCTGTGAGTTGTTCGCCCTGTTGATTGAGTGTGACTTGAATCTGGATGTCGGGTTGTTGACCGATTTTGATGTTCAAGGAATACGTCCCGCTGATGCCCTGTGACGCGCCGGAAGCGGGCGGTGTCGCGGGTTTCAAATCAATCTGGCGTCCGTCAATAAAGACGTGGGCGACGGTCGAGCCTTTGGCGAAAACGTCGCCGCGCGTGACGGTCAGGTTAGCGATTTTCCCCGTTTCGAGTGTGCCGAGACGGTCGCTTAAACTGAACACTTCGGCGGGGCGCAAGGTCATCGCGCGCAAGGCTTCTTCGCGGTTTAAGCCGCTCTCAACCGACTTTTGCGCGTTGGCGATAAAGTCGGAAACAGTTGTCATCCCGCCGGATTGAAACGCGAAACGCACATTCGCGGCGGCAAGTTGCGCGGCGGTTTTCTGTGCCTGCACACGTTGACGTAAAACGCGCAAAGGTTCGGGGTCGGCTTCCGGCAGGGCGGCGGTCGTGCGACGCGGAAAGTTTAACGACAGAAGGACGGGGACATTCTGAGCGCGAAGACGGTCAACGACTTTATAACTTTCCAATCCGCCCGCGATGATGAGTTTCAGATTGAACTCGCGCGCGAGGTCGAGGGCGCGTGTAATTTCGCGTTCCGTGTTGGCGTTCATCACGATGGGCAGTTCGCCGCGCAGGTAAGGCAAGAGGGCGATAAGGGATTTATCCTGCACGGGGCGCGACAGACCGCGAGGGTTGCGTTCGTAAATCTGATTGTTCTGTTCGTAACGACGCGCATCGAGAAATGATTGGCGAAGGGCGGCGAACACGCCCATCAAAGAGTTCGGATACTGTCCAAAGCCGAGCGGCGTAAATCCGATATGAAGCGCGACGGGAGCGCGCAAAATCATTTCTTGTGGAGCGTTGCCGTTGAGATTGATGACAGCGGATTGCCCTATGAAGATGCCCGTGCGCGGTGCGGTCAGGGCAGAGGTGAAACCCGCGCTGCGCCACGCTTCGATTTGGTCGCCGCCGATTTGGATGATGTCGGAAGCGAGCAGTTCGGGTTGAAGCCCGACGGGTTGCGATGAATTAGGTGAAGCGGGCGCGCCGGGCGTCGTGCTGACGTTTAAGAGGGCGGCGATTCCGCCTTGCCCCGCACCGGGACGCACGGCGGGGGCGGGCGGGGCGGGAATGCCGAGCGTCGTGTTGGCATCAATAAAGCCGGGATAAACGCTCAGACCGCTTCCGTCAATGATGCGTGCGTCGGCGGGCGCGACGACGCTTGCGCCGACGGCTTCGATGAGTCCGTCGCGGATGACAATCGTGCCGCGCTCAACGGGCGCGCCGGAGACTGTGACGAGGCGCGCGTTCGTGATGGCGTAAGTCTGCGTCGCTGTGCGTTGGGCGAAAGTCTGCGCCTTGAAGGTAAAAGCAATGAGAAAGCAGACGATAAGCAGTGACGGTTTGCGTGCGGAGGCAGTGACGGCGATGAAGAAGGAAGAGGCGCATTTGTATTCAGCCATAAATGTGTTTATTCGATTGTCGCTGGAAGATAAACCGGGAAACGGTGATGCTGGTACGCATCGCGCACGGGCAAAGTTTCTTGTTGTTTGAGTGCAAAAGGGTTTTAGCACAGTGTTTCGCAGGGAACAAATAAAAAGCGCGCGACTCTTTGATTTGAGAGTCGCGCGCTTTAGGGTGTCGCTCGTTAAAGTGAAGTTATTGTTTAGCTCAACACCTTAGCGATTGCGATTGTTCATATTACCGTTGGTCGTCATGTTGGTGTTGGTGATGCTGTCGCCGGGTTGAACTTTGAGTTGATTGTTAACGCGCGTGACGCCTTCGATTCCTTGCGCGACAAGCGTCGCTCTGTTGCTTTGCGCGGCACTCCCAATCGTACCCGTCAGAGTAACGACGTTATTGTCAACATCAACATTGACGGTTGATTCGCGCAAGTCGTCGGTTGCCAGCAACGCGGCGCGGGTCTTGGTGAAAATCCACAAATCGTTCGCACCCGAACCGATGGTGCGTCCGGCAGTTCTCGCCTCGGTTTCGTAGCGCGCACGGTCACGGTCGAACTCCTCGCGCGTCACACCGTCAGTGCTTCTGGTCGTGGTCGTTGTGGTCGTCATGGCGTTGCCATTGGCATTCATGGCTCGGTCGGTGTTAGTTGTAGTGGTGGTTTCGGTACGCGAACAGGCAGTGAGTAAAGTCGCCAGCGCGACGCCGAGTGTAATGGTCGTGATGTTTTTCATCTAAGTTCTCCTAAAAATTCGAGTGCTTTGTAGTTTTGGTCTTGAAAGCTCATGCGGGCGGACTTGATGGTGTCCGTAAAGGTGAGTTTCCAAGTCAAAGGGCATAACCTGCGCGGCACTAGCAGTGAAATCAATTTACTGTGAAGCATAAACTGAAAGAGCGATGTTTCAGGTTTTGTGTGACTTGAAGCACCGCTCTTTTCCAGCGTGGTTTAGCGATTGCGGTTATTGCCGTTCATCATATTCCCGTTCATCATTTTCTCGTTTGTCGCTTTGACTCCGGCAGTGTTGGTGTTGCCCTCGTTGTTGGTCACAACGCCGACGTTGGACGGCGATGTGTTGCCGTTCATATTGGCGTTCATCGGAACATTGGTGTTGACGCCCGGCGCGCCGATGTTGCTGATGGCATTTCCGGTATTACTGATAGCGTTTCCGGTGGCGTTGACCGCATTACCCGTCGCGTTGCTGACCGTATTGGCGTTGACGTTGGCGTTGTTGGTGTTGGTTGACTCGCAACCGATGGTCGCAAGTGAAAACGCGGCGGCGAAGGCGGCGACGGTGAACTTAGTAGTTGTTTTCATAATCTTTGGTGGTTACCTTTCCTGTGTATGGTGTAAATCTTATTTCTGAACAATCGCGCAAAAGTTTTGCGGCGAATCAGTTTGTTTATTGCTTCTTAATTCCAACGAACTGCAACCCGGCTGTATCATCTGAAAACACATTGCCGATGTTTTAGAGGCTGACATAGCAAGCAGAGTGCCGAACCTTTTAAGCGAAGCGCGGCATTCTAGCCTAAGTTCGTGATTTGTGTAAGTGGGAATGCGAATCAAGGGTAAGTATGCCCCTGTCTTTAAGCTGCGGCAGCAGCGACAAGTTGGTAGCCCACAGTGAAGCGATAGCGTAACTGTGGGAAGAATGTAGATAGAGATTTCAAGCTACGGTAGTAGCGACAGAAATCAACAAGCGATTCGCATCCCGGCTATCTTACGCTGCTACCGCAGCTAAAAATCTTGGTATCGCTTAAACCCACAGTTACGGCTTCGCCTTCACTGTGGGCTACCGACTTGCC
>JBGTMR010000316.1:0-8149 GCA_041743485.1 Pyrinomonadaceae bacterium | reverse complement strand
ACTCAATGCCATCTTCACACACACGGCGCGCTTAACTTCGCGCGCATCCCTTGACTCGTTGATGATCTCGTCTAAGCTGCTCATTGATAGCCACCTTCTTTTTGGCTATCATCTTACACGGTTCATTTAGAGTTCCTATACCGTCACCAACAAGACGACGGGCGCGACGTACACCGTCGAATGCCAGAAGAGAGAAGGGAAACGGTTTGCGTCATGCACATGCAAAGCGGGCGAACGTGGTCAAGCTTGCTTCCATTTAGCAGCGGCGGTCAGTATTCATATTCAGTTGGCTACGTCGAGAATCAAACTCTCAGGTTTAACTGCAGTTTGTAGAGTGACGCCTTCAACAAGGCGCGGCTTGAACCGCACTTCACTGTTCCCTGTCCGCAGCAGCATGACAGCACCAATCGGGTATGAAACCGAAATGCTGGCAAGCAAGCTGCGGGCATGTTCGTCATCCCATACCCAACCGCGTTGAAAATCGGGAAGCTGCGTCTTCCCTGTTCTGACTCTGCCGAGGATGTCTTGCAGCGATTCCTTTGTGCTGTCAAACGTTGTGTGCGAGGTCATAGCAGTCTCAATTTCCTTTCAAACAGACAACCGCTCGTGCTTACACTTCGCCACGCCCTTCCCCGCTCCGCCCGGCTTATAGAAGCCTGTGCCATGACAATCGGGACACCCGCTTATGTCGAGCGGTTTCGCTGATTCGATTGGTGTAAGGAACTTAGCAATCAACTCATCAGCTTCCCCGCTCCGGTGAATCTTCGTCGCGTAACCGCCGGGATTGATGATGCCGTCTGCTCGTAAGCTGTCGGCGTACTTCCGGCACTCGGTGAGCGTAAAACGCGATGACACACGCACACCCGTCGCCGGAACCGGCGCGGCTTCTGTGTTTGTGTGTGTTTCTTTTATGTGTGTTTCTTTTATGGTGTACTTTATGTCAGCCCTTGACTTTATGTCAGCTGCTGCAGGTAAGAGTATCCGGTAAATAGTTCCCCGTTCGCGCTTGTTCGGGTTACTGAAATCATGCCCGATAACCTCAATTAGACCACGCGCAACAAGGCGTTGTGTGCTGCGTGGAACTTGACGAGAAGTGATATTACAGGCTTCAGATAAGGTCTCTGCCGTGATTTTGCATGTGTCGTGGTGAAAGCCGCGTGTGAGTCGAAAGAGACGCAGCAGCACCGCTTGGTCGCTTAGTTCGAGCGTGCGAAGTATGCGGTCACTGATGTCATTCGGGTAGGCTGTCCATTGCTCTGCACGCACTGACATCATGTCAGGGGATGCGCTTATGTCAGGGGATGACTTTATGTCAACGGATGCAAAATGCAGGGGTTCCGCGCTGTTTATGTCAGGGGATGACTTTATGTCAGGGGTTGTTTCAGGTACGTTAGAATCATCGGCTTCAAAGGGAACGCGCCCCATTAACCGCCCCATGACGCGCTGCGTTGAAGCCGCATCTTGCGCCGTCGCGCGGACGGGTTTGATTTCAGGATACTTGCGCTTCCGCGTTTTGTTGTCGCTCGACACGGCTGATGACCTCCTCGGCTAGTTGTTGATAATCCTTATGCGCTTTACTTCCATTGGCGTAATCGACAATCGGCTGTTTGGCGATTGAAGCTTCGACGAGCGTCGCCGTGTGGTGAATCGTCGTCTTCATCGCAAGGTCTTCAAAGTCTTCTTGAATGCGGGCGAACACATCGCGGTTGCTATTAACGTTTGCGCGGTGGATGGTGGCGAGCGCGTAAGTGATGAGTTGCGGATTCGACTCGGCGATGACATCCGAAGCGATAGCCATTAGTCGCTTTAGGGCTTCGTAAGCAAACCAATTCGTCTGAATGGTAATAATGATATGCGTCGCGGCGCAGAAAGCGTTAACAGTCGAGATACCAAGCGACGGAGCACAGTCAATGATGGTGTAGTCGTAATCGTTTGCGATTTGCGCCAGTGCGCGACGCAGCCTTGTCTCGCGGTTAAGGGTAGTGAACAACTTAATGTCTATTTCGGCGAGGGCGATATGACCGGGCGCAAGCGCGAGATTGGGCGCGACAGGCAGGACGATGGATTTTATATCCGGCATCTTTTCGGCGATCAGAGCGTAGGAACTGCGCTTCTCGTCCGCTGGATTCTCAACGCCGAGATGGTCGGTAGCGTTCGCCTGCGGGTCAAGGTCGATAAGAAGCACGCGCCTGCCGAGTCGTGATAGGCACGCCGCGAGATTGACTGCCGTCGTCGTCTTACCAACGCCGCCCTTTTGGTTAGCAATAGCGATAATCTTCATGCTTTTCTTGAGTAATGCCTATCATCAGTGATTATTAGGATCATCCGTGTTCAATCCTTCTGCTGCTCCTGCTGCAAGTAATTCCTTGTCGGCAGCAATAAGCACGACGGCGCGAGACCAAGTGCGGTGCGTTCACGGTTGGCTTCGAGCGCGGCGGCGAGTTGCACGGCGTCGTAGCCGCGTAAGAAGTAGCGTTGAGCTAAAACTTTGGCTGCCGCGAAAGTGTCGACGGTAACTTCCACAATGCGAAACGAGATGGTCATTTCGTGTTCGAGCGTATTCATTGCAGTCGCCGCATCTGACGAGGTGATGTGTCAGCCGCGCTCTTTGCGGGCGAGGGCGGCAACAGTTCGACTTCGGTAATGCGGGCGACGTAAATGCGATTGCCTGTTGCCGGGTCAATCAACGCATTCACCCACATCGTTCCTATTTCTGTGGCGTAGCGTTTGACGAGCGCGCTCGTATCAAAGAAGTAAGCTGCCACCGCGTCAGCGTCTTTCCTCGATAATTATCTGCGACAGGGGAACGCCGGAGACGGTAATCGGTTTGTAGGAGTCAAATTCGGCTTGCGCTCTCTGTCGTTCTTCTGCCGTTATCGGCGCGGGAATCGTAGCTTTGCCCTTCGCGGCGAGGTATTGCTCAAACTCATCTTCCGTCATCTGTGTAACGGATGCGCTCGGCAGCATATTGAGCAACGCTTTGACTTGCGCCTGTTCTGCAGGCGAGAGGGCGCGCACCGCTTCGAGTATTTCCGTGACGCTCATTAGGTTTTGCCTTTCTTCGCTAATGCTGCGTATGCACTATCGGTCTCGTGCCAATTTCAGATGAACAGTTCGGGCGAGACGTTGAAGAACGCGGCGACTGCCCTGATGTGAGTCTTGCTGAGTTCGCGCTTGCCGTTGATGACTTCGGAAACGATGCCCTTTGAGCCGAAAAGCGGTATCAGATCAACCTGCTTCATGTCGCGCGCGCTCATCAACTCTTGCAAGGCTTCGAGCGGCGTCGCTTTCTGGAGTAGGTAGTTTCGTTCCTCAAAACCCTCAACGAGTGCCGTCAACAGCTTCGACAGTTCGCGCTCTTCGACAGAGCGGTCGCCGCCTCGCCTGAGCAACGTCTCCAACTTATTGAGTATGCGTTCATACTCATCCTCAGTCTCAATAACGCGGGGCAGCGTATGAGCGAGGAGCTCTCCGTATTGGTCGGCATTGACGGGTGTGGCGACAATCATTTCTTCCATCCCCCTTCGTCGTATTCCTCATGCGTGAGGACGTGTCTCACGAGTAGCGTCTGGTCATCGTAGAAGATTTCGGCAATTAGCCGATAGTTGTTGCCCCTGATGTTAAAGACCGTATAGGGAACGATATAATCGGCGTGCGAGTAGGTCGCCTTGACCTCGGCGAGATTTTGCCACGTCGCCCTTCTCGCCACCCGATACCATGTGTCGAGTGCCGCTTCCGCGTCCGGGTGACCGGCGACAAACTTCAACAGTCTTCTGCGGGTGATGACATGCAAGCGATACTTACCTTCGCCCTGTGATAAGTTCTCAAAAAGAGAACAGTAATGTCAAGGATGAGTCGAGGGTCGGGACGGCGGTCATTTCTCCCTGACCTTTTTTGTTGCATTGATTATCGTGCGTGCTGTCGTGCCGTTGGTGGGTAGTGCATCTTCCGCTTTGGCTTTCGGGGGTCTGCCCGCTGGCTGCCGCGTGATGCCGTTGAGCGCGCTCGGCGAGATGACATAATCGCGTCCAACCTTCAACGCCTTCAATCGCCCTTCTTCAATCATCTTTTGCACTCCGCGCACGGTAACGCCTAACCGCTCCGCTGCTTGCGTCGTCGAAAGTAGGGTGTCTTCCATGCTCATGCGCCATACGTTACAGCCTAAAATAAATTACGTCAACACGCACGAATTAACATCACCAATAGATTTATCGCGGCTTGTATTTTCATTAGTTGAAAGCGCACAGCACGAAACGAAGACAACAAACAATGATTCAATTCACCACCGCCAAACTCACGAACACTATTAACAAAGTCCGCTCTGTCAAACCGCTTCTTGTGCATCGTCAGGTTCGGTAACCCACGGTCACGAATAAGACGCCGAGCGCAAGCGTACATGGTCAAATGCCAAAAGCGGGGAGGGAAGCGGTTGCACCATGCATTGCAAAACGTGTGAGCGCGAACAGCTTGCCATTGCGTTGAGGCTCCGCGCATTTGCAAATCGCGCAAGAGAGCGCGGCACTTAATTTCCAAACTGCAAATCGCGCCAGATGTTCATAAGCATTGGCGTAGCTTATGTACTCAAAATAGAATCGAGTGCGGCAGGAATGAAGAGGTGGCATGGCACGGTGCGATGGCGCACTTTATATTTTGCTGAACAAATTCGCATTGGCACGTCGTTTGAGTAGGGAATTTCTACACTATTGAAGCCCCGGCTTCACACATAATTTTACAGTTAAGGAGTTCCCCCGATCATGGATAACCCCCACTCATGTTCTTTCTACGGCAACGTGCGCCGGAGAGCCGAATCCCTCGTCCGCTCTGACGCTCGACCTCACCGCCTTGCCGCAAGTTGACGCGCAACTTTCCGCCTTGCTGCCACACTTAGCCCAACTCGACGACAACCAACTCATCCGCCTCGCCGCCGATGCCCGCCGTTTGGAAACATGTGCTTTCCGCTTACGGGGCGCGTGCGTTGCCGAACTGCGTCGCCGGATACGAACGCGTCTCTCAGGTGGACGCGGGCGACGTGATACTTCCGGCATCGGCGTCGGAGCGCAACTCGCTCGCTTGGCTGCGGGAATCGGTGTCAGCGTCGCAACCCTCAAAACCGATGCCCGCATTCACGAAGTTTTCTTCGCTCCCAAACCGGCGAAAGAACCCTGTGCAGAAACTAGGCTCGCATGCGAGCCTAGTTTAGGAGATGAGAAATGTTCGCCGTGCGAGATAAGTTTAGAGCGTGAATACTATGTGACTGCACTCGCTGCACCCGACCCGGTTTCTGCTCTCCGGCACGCTCAGGAGAGATGCGCCGCTGACACCGATTATCACCGCGAAGATTTCCGTCGGGATGTGCTGGCACTCAAACAAAAGATGCAACCAACGTTCGTCATACCTGTTGAATCTGCACCCATCGCAGCCGTACCTAAACCTGCCCCGAACTTGAGCGTCAAGCTTATCCCGGAGCCCAAGCCATTCTCGATGAACTCATCGCCCGCAGTGGTCAATCACCGGAAACAATCATCGCCGGAGCCTTGCTCGCGTATCACCAAGGACTGCACCGACGGTGACGGATACACCGGCGGCTGTTGTTCCTCCGTCACCGAAAAAAGAGCGGCGCGCAAACAATGCAACGGAAGCCCAGATGCAGCCGTCACTCTTGTTTCCCTCGCACTTTGGTTCGCGCTGAAAAGTAAAATGAATCAATCGAAAATAATTTTGTGTGAGCGAGCAAATTATTACTTTATGCGTGTTTGGTGATGAAAGTGTAACTCACTACACTTCGCTTCCGCCGAAGGGCGAGCAAAACCCGCGTGCGGAGACGCCAAAAGATGCCTACTACCACGAACCGGAGGGATGATCCATGTCGCACAGCATCTTACGCTTCAAGAAACTCAAGGGAGCCGCGCTTTCCGCCGCCGGACGCCACGACGCGCGCACACGCGATGCGCCCAACGCCGACCCCGAACGCACACACCTCAATCGAATCGTCATTGGCGATGACCGCGCGGTCAAGACGGTCGTCGAGGAGATGATCCGCCGGTATCACCCGAAAGGTAAGCCGCGCAAAGATTCGGTCGCGGCGGTCGAGTTTATGCTCACCGCTTCGCCGGAGCATTTCCTCAATGCAAGCGGCGAGATTGACCACGCGCGGCTCGACCGGTGGGTCGCGGCGAACGTCGCGTGGTTGAAGAACAAGTACGCCGACAAGATCGTGAAGGTCTATCCGCATTTGGATGAGAAGACGCCGCACCTGCAAGGCTTCATGGTGCCGATTGACGCTCGTGACAGACTCAACGCCAAGCACTTCTTCGACGGCGGGAAAGTCTTCGATGAGAAGCGCAAAGAGTGGGTAGAGAAGCGCGGGCAGAAGGTGCGTGAGTTGCAAGACGATTACGCCGTGGCAATGGAGCCGTTGGGACTTGAGCGGGGAATCAAAGGCAGCATCGCGCACCATCAAGAGCTGCAACGCTTCTACGGGGCAATCAACCGGGAAGTGCGGTTGCGAGTCGCACCCGAAAGAGTCCCTGACCCGCCGCGCGTGATGGTGACGGAAGCGGGTCGAAAGGGGTACAAGCAGCAGGTCACCAAAGCTGTCAGCGAACAACTCTTGGAACCGATCAACGATATTTACAAGCAAGCCCAACTGACCCGAGAAGAGAAGCGCAAGCGAGAAGCGGCGGAGCGACGTGCGGAAGAATCCGAGCGGCGTGCCGAGCGGCAGATAGCGGAAGCCAAGCGGCGGGAAGACGGGTGGGCGGAGAAGTACCTTGCCGAGCAGAAGGAGAACATCGCCTTCCACCAACTAACGCGCGAGTATGCCGCCGCGCTGGAGAAAGAGCGGACGGAGCGGGGTGTGTCGGACAAAGAGGTTACGCGCTTGAATGCTGAGGTCAAAACTTTGAGTGAGCGGGTGCGCGACATCTCGCTCATCGAGGTCATGCGGGAGTTAGGCTACCGGGGCGAGCAGAATGGCAAGGTAGTTGTTTATCAGGACGCGCAGGGCAGAGCGGCACTCACCATCACGGAAGGCAAGGTGATGCGCGGGAATGAAATAATTGCTAGAAACGCGGTTGACCTTGTGCTGCATGTCCGTGAAGCGCACGAACGAATGGCGACGACTCCGCGCGGGGCGATAGCGTGGCTAGCAGAGAAGTTCAGCGATAAGCGCGCGGTGTCAGCGACGCTGATGCGTGCCGAGCAGCAAGCGACGACGATTATTCGTGAGCATGAACGCAGCCGTGAAGTGGAACTTACTTCGCACAGAGAACATCCGCAACGTGAAGCACAGGATGGGCGAAGTGGATTTTAGCCGTTAGTCCGCATCTGATAAATACAACAGAAGTCCGCTAATAATACGGTTGCGATGACTTTGAAAGTTGAATTGGAAACAATGCTTACCCGTCGCAAATTGATAAGCAGGTCAATTCGTTTTATGCGCTTTGTGCTTGAGAAAGCGTATTAGCTTCTGCATCTGACGACTTCAGTGTCAGCAAATGCGCGCCAAATAATCGAAGTTATTTGGCGCGCATTTGGCGCGTAATTCGGCTAATGTGCCATTTGCGCGCCAAACCACAGGATTTTGCGCGCGGAACGCAGATGATTCTCAATCACAAAGCGGCGATTGAGTTTTTAGTTGAGGCGACGAGCGCGGACGCAACTCACGATGCTTCAGACGCGCTGTTTGACCGTCACACGATTCGCAATCTGCACGCTTTGCTTTCGGATAATTTACTGCCAGATTCCGGCGCGAACGGACGCTTGAGAAGCATCGGTGTCGGCATTCACGGTTCGGTTTATCAACCGTTAGAAGTCCCGCAACTGATCGAGGAAAGTTTCGCTCAAATCACCGACACCCTCGCCGCGATTCATGAACCGTTCGAGCAAGCGTTTTTTGCGATGGTGCATCTGCCGTACTTGCAACCCCTCGAGGGTGTCAACAAGCGCGTCTCGCGTCTTGCCGCCAACATCCCGATGTTTCAACACAATTTGTGTCCGCTCTCGTTTATCAATGGTTCGGACAGAATCATGCGGCGATTGCGCCGTAAGTTCTTAAATAATCGTAGTGCGGATGATTTTTTATCATAGTCGGCTCTAAAGCTAACTTTGAAATAACAACATCCAGCAGGTGTTCATTGAATGCTCGTTG
>JBGTMR010000315.1:0-2937 GCA_041743485.1 Pyrinomonadaceae bacterium | reverse complement strand
AAGCTTGCCGAAGGCTTAAAGTTTTTTAGTGTCGGCGCATACACCGTCAGCGACGACGGCAATTTGCTCGCTTACTCGACCGATACGACGGGGTTTCGCCAATACACTTTGCAGGTCAAAGACCTTCGCACGGGCGAGACTCTGCCGGAAAAAATCCAACGTGTCGGTTCGGTGATGTGGGCGGCGGATAATAAAACCTTGTTCTATACGACCGAAGATGCCGTCACCAAACGCGATGACAAACTTCATCGTCACACGCTCGGCGCGAAAGCGGACGGCGGCGAAGATAAAATCGTTAAAGAAGAAAAGGATGAACTCTATCGCCTGTTTGCCTACCGGACGCGCGACCGTAAGTACGTCGTCGTAGGTTCCGCTTCGAGCGAGACGACCGAGAACAGTTATATTCCGAGTGACATGCCGGAACAGCTGCCGACCTTAATCTTAAAGCGCGTCGAAGACCACGAATTCTACGTTGTCCACCGCGACGGACTCTTTTACATACGCACTAACGACGCGGCGAAAAACTTTCGTTTAGTGACCGCTCCGGTTAAGAGTCCCGCGAAAGAGAACTGGAAAGAGATCGTCGCCGGACGCAAAGACGTGAAAATCGAAGACGTTGATTTGTTCAAAAACTACATGGTGATGTCAACCCGCGACAACGGTTTGCAGAAACTGAACATCACCGATTTCAAAACAACCAAAGCCCATAGCATAGAGTTTCCCGAACCGACTTACGCCCTTTCAGGCGAAGCCAATCCCGAATACAACACGGATGTTTTTCGTTATCAATACACGTCGTTCATCACGCCGAACTCCGTCTATGACTACGACATGAAGACGCGCAAACAGGAACTCAAGAAACAGACCGAAGTCGTCGGCGGCTACGACCAATCGAAATACACCAGTGAACGCATCTTTGCGACTGCCGCTGACGGCACGAAAGTTCCCATCTCCATCGTCTATAAAAAAGGCACGAAGCGCGACGGCACAGCACCGACCTTGCTTTACGCTTACGGCTCTTACGGCTATCCGACTTCCGCGACATTCTCAATCGCGCGCCTCTCATTGCTTGAGCGCGGCATGACTTACGCCGTCGCGCACATACGCGGCGGCGGCGACATGGGCGAAGAATGGCACGACGCCGGAAAGATGATGTTGAAGAAAAACACCTTCACCGATTTCATCGCCAGTGCCGAACACTTAATCAAAGAGAAATACACATCATCGGACAAACTCGCCATCATGGGCGGCAGCGCGGGCGGGCTTCTGATGGGTGCGGTCACGAATATGCGACCCGATTTATTTCACACCGTCGTCTCGCTCGTCCCGTTCGTTGACGTGATGAACACGATGCTCGACGCGACGCTGCCCTTGACCGTCGGCGAGTATTTGGAGTGGGGCAACCCGAACGACAAAGCGGCTTACGAGTACATGAAATCTTATTCGCCTTACGACAACATCACCGCGAAAAAGTATCCGACCATCCTCGTCCGCACCTCGCTCAACGACTCGCAAGTCATGTACTGGGAGCCAGCCAAGTACGTCGCCAAACTGCGAACCATGAAACAAGACTCGAACCCGCTTCTCTTCAAAATCAACATGGGGGCGGGACACGGCGGCTCAAGCGGACGCTACGACGCGCTTCGTGAAACGGCGTTCGACTATGCGTTTATTTTGTCGCGCTTCGGCATCACGAAGTAAATGGCGTAGCGTTACCGAATCTCGAAAGGCAGACTAAACATTTCAAGTCAGCCTTTCGAGGTTTGTTTTTAATTTGCTGCTTCAACACGATATGCACGTTTCAGGGTTTGTTAAAGATGTCCGGTACAAAGCGCATTTGACTGTGCCACTTGTCGAATATGGTTTGAAAGAGTTCGACATCAATGCGGCAAAGCCATTCGGTCTTATTAGTAACGATGGTGTACAAGTGGCGTTTTCCAAGTGGGTATCGCCGAAGCGCACACGCAGTTACCCGTTTGCGCGTATCTATAACACTTATCGCGCATCGAAAATCTTGACGGTGATTCCCGTTATCAAAGATGAAGGAAGCGACGGCGATCTTGACGCGATTCAGTTTTCAACAATCTCGTGGATGAGTTTGCTGAACATATACATCGTGCTTGCTTATTATGAACGCGCCGCTAAAAACAATTCGACAAGCCAAAAGCATCGTCAAAAACTGACGAGCCAGTGTTTTGATAACGGTTTCGTGCGCGGGCAAATTCAAGAAGTGTTCGACTATAAACAAAGCGCACTGCATTGGAATCGCAGTTTGTTTGAATCACGTTTCGTTGATACTTATGAAAAATCCCTCGCGGCTTACCGCAAGATTTCAAAGGAAACAGGCGTGGCGATTCATAACCAAGCGAACGCCGTCAAGAATCTCGAAAAGATTAAAATGCAATACGACCACTTCAAAGAAAACTCTTTGAGCGGTTCATTGCGGGCAAGGCATCGTGAAACATTGACGACGCACGCGCACGAACGATTGGAAGACGGAGCGAAAGCCACTCTCGATATTAAAAACTACTTGGGCGGGGTTTACCACTTGACGGCGGACAGGTTGTTTGAAGAACAAAGCAAGTTCATTATCGAAGAATCGAAGCACACCACGCGCGGAAGCCTTCCTTCCGTCGAAGATATTAAAGATGGATTGTTCAAGTTGATTTTGTACTCGAACCTCGATGCTCTTGAAATTGAAAACGTGCGTGTGTCGTTCACTACGCGCTTAAACCTTACCGGAGCGCGCTTGACGGGAAGCATTAAACTTCCGGCAGATGGAAGCGATGTAGAAAACTTCTTCACGTTAAATCGTGGTGTCCTCACCGCCCGACAACGAGAAATTATCCGCTTGTTACAGATGGAAGCAGACGACAACCAGAAACTTGAAGTGGTTATTAAGGGCGCAGCGTGAAACCTAAAATCAAAAGTCCGCTT
>JBGTMR010000314.1:0-2838 GCA_041743485.1 Pyrinomonadaceae bacterium | reverse complement strand
AAGTTTGTGTACCTCTCATCTTTTCCGCCTGATGTCGGGACACTTTTCAGATTGTCCCGAAGGGACTCGTGAAAATAGCCCAGCGATTCATCGCTGGGGAACGCAGACCACCATCTATCCAGTCCCGTAGGGACGGCTGATGCTCATTTCAGCCGTCCCTACGGGACTACGAACACTGTTTCCGACCAATTCCCAGCGATGAATCGCTGGGCTACATTCAAATGTCCCTTCGGGACAAAAGCTGTTCAGCCTTCAGCGTTTTCACCTTAAACCGCGCCGCGCGTTTCGTCGCAAAAACCTCGACCTCGCATCTGTCGCCTGACAATTAGTGTCAACGCACGGGTAACAAATTTCGTTAAAAGCGTTTTTTTGTGATGTGGAGTCAGGGTTTTGAACGCGACATTCACAAGGCTTAATGAAGATTATCTCCGCTTTTCATTCGATTTTAAGGTTTCATCGAGTCTGGCACGAAGCTTGTTAATGGACATAGCAACCGCAACACGCGGAAGCAATCGAAACTAACAAGTGTTACGAGCGACCGTTGGCGTCACAAGTTAAAAATCCAACCATCCCAATACTTCACACCTCTCTAAGGAGCTACCACACAAATGACTACGAACAACAAACAAGCGGGTTTCTCGCTTATCGAACTCCTCATCGTCGTTGCGATTATCGGCATCATCGCCGCCATCGCCATCCCCAACCTTCTCGCCTCGCGTCGCGCTGCCAACGAAGCTTCCGCTCAATCCACCATGCGCGTCTTGACGAGTGCCGAAGCGACTTATGCTTCAACCGTCGGTGACCAGAACTACGGCACGCTTGCTAACTTAGCCAGTGAGAACCTGATTGACGGAACTGTTCTCTCCGCAGCAACCATCCCGAAGAGCGGCTACCTATTCCTCGTCACCGCAACAGCCCGCAACACCACGACGGGTGCGCCTGCCACCTACGTTTCGGGTGCCTCGCCATCCAACATCACCGGCGTTACCAAGACCGGCACGCGCGAGTTCACTTCTAATGAAGGCGGCGTGATCTATGCCCTGACAGCAACGGGTGTCGCACCCCGGACCGCCACCGCCGGCACTGCCATCGGCAACTAAGCTTTCAACTCTTAATTAACCTCTTTCGGGAGCGTAAGTCATTGATTTACGCTCCCGTTCTTTTTGCCGCGAGAGCATCATGTCAAAACTTCTCCGCATCGTTCGTCACACGCGCGCCAATCCTCTGTACATCATCGCGGCTCTCTGGTCGCTGGCATTGCTGACGCCTTATCTTCCCGGTCTGCCGCGTCCCGGTATCAGCGGCTTGCCGTATCGTCAGGAACTCGCCGTCGGCATATTGTTATGCCTGACGTGTTTCGCCGTGTGCGGTCGAATTTATAAATCGGCGGCGGCACACAGATTTATCGCGTCTTTTGATTTCCGCCGCCGCGAAGCTTTGTGGATATGGTTGCCACTCGTATCGTTCACCTTGTGGAGCGCGGCTTCGGCGGCGTGGGCGTTCGATGCGTATGCGGCGCGCGTGCATAGCGCGCAATGGTTTTTGTATCTTCTGTTTTTCGCCGTGATGCGACTCGCCGTGCGACATGCGCGCGTCTGGCGCATGTCGGTTCGCACACTCGGCGTCGTACTGTTGATACTCGGTACGGGTTGTACTCTGGAGTGGTTACTGACCACACAGATTGACCACCGGCTCGGCTTGAATTCCGAGATGACGTTTCGCGGTTTCAACGGTTTCAGCGAAGTGATGATTGTCGCCGCCCCGTTCTTCCTCGCCCTCGCTTTGCATTTCAGACAATCGAAACACCAGCGCACTTGCGCCTTTGTATCGCTCGTCGCATGGCTGACGACGATTCAGGCGATGCAGCGCGCCCCGCTGCTCGGCTTAATCGCCGCCTTCGTCGTGATGATGCTCGCCATCTGTTTCTTTCCGTTGTGTCGTCCGCGCGGGATGCGTCGCGCCGTGACGTTGGGCGTCGTGTTCATCATCGCGGCGACCTTTCAACAAGTCGTAAGTTTCCGTCCCGCCGACCCCGCGAGTTCCGCGATTGCGCGTTTGCAAACCTTTCAAGACGGCAGTAGCGCGAATTTGCGTCACCTGTTTTGGGGCATCGGATTTGAGGAATGGCGCACGCGACCGATGACCGGAGTCGGAGCAAACAATTACGAAACGCTGCTTCCCGAAGGACGCGCGCAATTCGCCGCCGGGCGTCTCGACAATCCACTCGTGGGTATGGGAGAAGACGACATCCTCCGCTACGCGCACAACGAATATGTCCAAGTTCTCGCGGAACTAGGCTTAATCGGCATCCTCTTATTAGCGTGGCTCGCGCTCGGTTTGACCGTAACTTGGCGGCAAGCTTTACGCGAACCGCGCGGCGCGCTTCCCGCACTCGGCGCGGGCGCGGGCTTGCTCGCTTTCGCTATCAGCGGCGGTGCGAGTGGCTTTAGTTTTCGCTGGACGGGCGGCGGTCTCATCTTCTTTTTCGTCGCCGCGCTTATCGTCGAAACCGCGCACCGCGCCGCGACACAACACCAAGCCGCATCGCTCACCGCGACGGACATCCCTAAAGCGTTCGCCTTAAAACCGTTTTATGTTCGGGCGTTGGCTTTGAGTTTATGCTTGACGGTCGTCGCGGTTACTTACGGCGCGGCGATGCGCGGGGGCAATGTTTATTGGCACGGAGCGGCGCGTTATGCATCCGATGCGAAACAAGCCGAAGCATATTTTCAAAAAGCTTTGTGGTTCAACAACGAAGACGCCGCGACGCATTCGAGTTACGGTTCATGGTTGTTGTATAACAATCGCGCGGCGGAAGCCGTGCCGCATCTTCGTTAT
>JBGTMR010000313.1:0-2645 GCA_041743485.1 Pyrinomonadaceae bacterium | reverse complement strand
GACGCGCTCGCCCACATCGCCCGTGTTATTAAGATTGGTGATGGCTTCTTCAAATTGCGGCGAACTGCCTATATCGCTCACATCGTCGCCGGGTTTGATGTAGTCGGTTTCGCGTATCATTTCGGCGGGTGTCATGTTGGCATCCGCCGCGAGTTCGCGCGCGACCTGTTCGACGTTTTTGGTTTCCTTCAAACGCTCTGTGGCGCGTGTGGCGAGTTGCGCGGCGACGGCGTAAGCGCGACGGTTGCGGAGCGAAACGAGTAGTTCCTGTTTGGCGTCTTCAAAGGATTTCGGGACGGGTTCGCCGCGCCGGAACACATAATATGCGTTGCCGATTTTCTTAGGCTCGGAGATTTGACCGGGTTCGAGTTGAAGCAAACTCTGCATCGCGTCGTCGGGTTTGGCGTTCGGGTTGCGACGCAGGATGTTGGCGGTTGTGCCGCCGTTGCGCGCGGTCGCGGGGTCTTCGGAATTACCGCGCGCGAGTTCCGCGAAGCGTTCTTCGCTCACCTTATCATCATTATTCGAGCCGCGTGCCTGACGAATCAGGTCGAGGGCTTTATTGCGAACTTGGTCGTCTAAATCGGGACGTGCGATTTTCAAAACGATTTGTTGAAGGCGAACACCCGCCTGTTTGTTGGCGGCGGGCAGACGCTCATATTCAGAGCGCAACTCTTCATCGGGAAAGCTTAGATTCGCACCGGCTTTCTCTTGATTGATGAAGACGTAACGAATCTTTTTTTGCGGTGTGGCAATCGCAAAATCGGATTTGTTCTTGTCGTAGAAAGCCTGTATGTCGGCATCGGAAGGCTGCAAGCGCGTGGCGAGTTTGTCGGCGGTGACGGGAACATAGACGAGTTCAAACTTGGTGTTGTCGCGCTTCCAATCTTCTTCGACTTGCTGCGGTGAAACCTGTACGCCCGCCGTGACGAACTCCTGAACTTTCCCGGCGGCAAGGGCGGCGCGTTGTTCGGCTTCGTACTGCCCTACGTCACCGACGCGACGGCGATAGCGTTCCGAGCCGATAAAGTTTCCCGCCGCGTCGCTGAATTGTTGACGCAACTTTTCGCTTAGTTCGGCATCGGAGACGCCCAAGCCGAGCCGCGTCGCTTCCGCCGCGATGACACGCTGCGAAACCAGACCGTCGAGTAATCCGCGATTGCCGCCGAGTTGCGCGAGGTAAGCTTGCCCTTGCGGAATGCGCGCATACTGCTCTTTGACGGCTTCCAATTCGCTGACTTTGATTTCTTGATTACCGATGCTGGCTACCGTTTCATTCGCGGTCGCAATCGTGGTGTTCGCGTCGCGCGTCGGGGCATAAAAGAAGATGAGACTGACGCCAAGCAGGATGGCGAACAGAATGATAAGAGTGCTTTGCGTCCGTTTGAGACGGCTTAATTGTTTGAGCATGAATGTCCTTAAAAGAGAGGAGTCAGGAGCCAGAAGTCAGGAGCCAGAATGAAGCCGGAATTAAATCCGCTTCGGTTCTCACCGTTACTCTTCTGCTTTTGCCGCGAAATTGTAACGAACGAGACACGGCAAAGCAAAGGATGCGAATCGTAGCGAAACTTAATTCAAGTAAAACCCGCAAACCCGTTCCGAACTTCTGGCTTCTGACTCCTGACTTCTGACTCCTGTTTTTTTATGCTATATCTTGCTCATCATGGGTTATTCAATTTGGGTGTGGGTCGGCTTCGGCATTTTCATATTAGCTATGTTGAGCCTCGACTTGGGGCTTCTCAATCGTAAGGCGCACGCGCCGACGTACCGCGAAGCCGGAACGTGGAGCGCGGTGTGGGTGTCGCTGGCGTTCACGTTCGCGGGCATTATTTATTTCGCGCCGAGTTTCTTGGGCATCGCCCCGGATGCAGCGGGCTTGAAATTCAAGCAATTCCTCACGGGTTATCTCATCGAACTGTCGCTTTCGGTGGATAACTTATTTGTGTTTCTGCTCGTTTTTTCTTACTTCAAAGTCCCGAAAAAGTATCAACATCGCGTGTTGTTCTGGGGCGTACTCGGCGCGCTCGTGATGCGTATCACGATGATTTTCTTAGGCACGGCACTGATAAAAAACTTTCACTGGATTATCTATATCTTCGGGGCGTTTCTCGTTTATACGGGCATCAAGATGATGCGCGGCAACGATGAAGAAAGTAACCCTGAAGACAATCCGGTGGTTCGTTTCGTGACGCGGTTTGTGCCGATTTCGCGTCACTATGAAGAAGATAAATTCTTCACGATGGAGAATGGGCGGCGCGTCGGGACGCTGCTTTTTCTCGTCCTGGTTATCGTCGAAGTCACGGATTTGGTTTTTGCGGTGGATTCGATTCCGGCGGTCTTCGGCGTATTTCCAACGCCCGCCGACGTTGACCCGTTTATCGTTTATACATCGAATGTGTTTGCGATTCTGGGTTTGCGTTCGCTCTACTTTTTGCTTGCCGGAGTGGTGGATAAATTTCACTTGTTGAAGTACGGATTGGCGATTGTACTGACGTTTATAGGCATCAAGATGTTGCTGCCGGGCGTCGAAGAACTGCTCGAACTTACGGGACAGGGCGCGGTAATCAATCCGAAGTATTTC
This sequence comes from Pyrinomonadaceae bacterium, assembly GCA_041743485.1. Lineage (GTDB taxonomy): Bacteria > Acidobacteriota > Blastocatellia > Pyrinomonadales > Pyrinomonadaceae > JANDLT01. Next base: position 64 of record JBGTMR010000313.1, on the reverse strand, counting down.
CATATCTCAATCGAAACCTCGCTCATATTCGTTCTTGTCGTGCTGGTCGGGTCAATCGTCGGGT
>JBGTMR010000312.1:0-15606 GCA_041743485.1 Pyrinomonadaceae bacterium | reverse complement strand
TTTCATCCTCCTCACCAACCGCACGCACGCGCGCACGCTACCTTTCATCAACATCAACAGTGTCCGTCTCCGCTTCCACACCCTCGCCGTCGAAGCGCTTGAGCGACTTTAGAGCGTGTCTCAAAAGCCCCGCGAGGGGCGGAATGTTTGTAGCCCGCAGGCGTTCTCTTGTCCCCTCTCAGCCCCGGAGGGGCGGCAGCGTCCACCTGCCGCTCCTGACGGAGCTGCATCTCTCAGGGCTGGCTGCGGGCTACAAACATTCCGCTCCTGACGGAGCTGACTCCAAGCTGACTTTTTAGCCACGCTCTTAGTTCCGACCGTGTCGCCAGTCGAGTCAGCAGGCTTTCGGGCATCACCTCCCATTCTCTATATCATACCGGCGCAGGGAAAGCCGAATGGATGGTTCGATGACAGGTTTTGGAGTACACTCCAAGCCTCAACGAAGACCCCACCTTGAGGGACACAGCGGATGTGCAAAAACAATATAGCGGTGCGATTGTTGATGCGGCGAACAGGACGCCATCAACCGCTTCGTGCTTGAACCGTGGTGTCCCACCGTGCCCGGGCGGCTAATTTTTAGGAATCTAACATGTGCGACGCCTCGTCTAACCACGACCCGCTCGATAAGGAAGAAAAAGCTCACGACGCGGATGGGGAATTTCTGATCGTCGGACTCGGCGCCTCGGCGGGCGGCATCCGGGCGCTGAAGGAATTTTTCTCGCGCGTGCCCGCCGACAGCAGGATGGCTTACGTCGTCATCCTGCACCTCTCGCCGGATCACGACAGCCGGCTGGCCGAAGTCCTCCAAGTCGCCGCCGACATCCCCGTGACGCAGGTGACGGAGCGCGTCCGCGTCGAGCCGAATCATGTCTACGTCATCTCGCCGAACCAGAGTTTGGCGATGAACAACGGTCATCTCGCGCTCTCCGAGATGGTGAGGTTCGAGGAGCGGCGCGCGCCCGTTGACATCTTCTTCCGCACGCTGGCCGAATCGCACCACGCGCGCGCCGTCTGCGTCGTCCTGTCAGGCACGGGCGCAAACGGCTCGATGGGCCTGAAGCGCGTCAAGGAGATGGGCGGCATCGCTCTCGTGCAGGACCCGCACGAGGCCGAGTTCAACGACATGCCGCGCAACTCGATTGCGACGGGGCTGGTTGACCACATCCTCCCCGTCGCGGAGATTCCCGCCAAGATCGTCGCGTATCGAGAGGCGCTGGGGTCGCTCTCGATTAAGGTCGAGCCGGAAGAAGAACACCCCCGGCTGGGCGAGCAGGCGCTCCACGACATCTTCACGCAACTGCGCGTCCAGACGAGCCACGACTTTCAGAACTACAAGCGCGCGACCGTGCTCCGCCGCATCGCGCGGCGCATGAGCGTCAACGAGATTGCCGACCTCTCCGCTTACGTCCGTTACATGCAAACGCATCCCGATGAGGCGCACGCGCTGCTGCGTGACCTGCTCATCAGCGTGACGAACTTCTTCCGCGACGCGAAAGTATTCGAGCGGCTGGAGCACGACATCCTGCCGAGGATTTTCGCGCACAAAGGGCTGGAGGATAGCGTCCGCGTCTGGGTGGCCGGCTGCGCGACGGGTGAAGAAGCCTACTCGCTGGCGATGCTGCTCGCCGAGCGCACCGCCAACGAATTGGGTGCGCCGAAGATACAGGTCTTTGCCACCGACATAGACGAGAACGCCATCTCCGTCGCGCGCGAAGGCTACTATACCAACTCGGACGTGGCCGACATCTCGCCCGAACGTCTGAGCCAGTACTTCGCTAGGGCGGGCGAAGGCTACCGCGTGCGGCGCGAGATCAGAGAGACGGTGCTCTTCGCCGTCCACAACGTCATCAAAGACCCGCCGTTCTCGCACCTTGATCTCGCCACCTGCCGCAACCTCCTGATCTATCTCAACCGCACGGCACAGGCGCGCATCATGGATGTGCTCCACTTCGCGCTGAAGCCCGGCGGCTACCTGATGCTTGGCTCGTCCGAGTCAATAGACGACGCGGGCAACCTCTACGTCGCCGTGGACAAAGCGAACCGCATCTACCAGAGCCGCGCCGTCGAGGTGCGGACGGCCCTACCCATCCCCGACCCGACGTTCGTCACGCGGCTCCAGCGGTTGCCGGTCGGGGCGAGCAAGGCGGGCCGGCAAGCGCACGAACGCCTCTCCCACGCCGACCTCCACCAACGCCTGCTCGAGCAGTACGCGCCGCCGTCGGTCATCGTCAATGAAGAGTACGACATCCTGCACATGTCCGAAGGGGCTGGGCGCTACATGGAGGTCAAGGGCGGCGAGCCTTCGTACAACCTGCTCAAGCTCGTCCGCCCCGAACTCGGATTGGAGTTGCGGACGGCGCTCTCTCAGGCCGCGCGGAAGCGTGCGAACGTCGAGGCGCGCGGGCTGGCCGTGTCGTTGGACGGCAGGGCGGAGGTCGTCAACCTCATCGTCCGGCCCGTCCTGCGCGAAGAGGACACGATGCGCGGCTTCATCCTCGTCCTCTTCGAGGAGGTGCGCGAGGCGACCGATGACGAGCGGGCGGCGGCGCGCGCATCGGTCAGCGCGGAAGAGCCAATCGCGCGCCAGCTTGAAGAAGAGTTGGCGCGCGTCAAGTCGCAGCTCAGTGCGACCGTCGAGCAGTACGAACTTCAGCAGGAGGAACTGAAGGCGTCGAACGAAGAATTGCAGGCGATCAACGAAGAACTGCGCTCCGCCGCCGAAGAGTTGGAGACAAGCAAAGAGGAGCTGCAATCCATCAACGAGGAGCTGACGACCGTCAATCAGGAGTTGAAGATCAAAATCGAGGAGGTCGTCCACGCCAACAACGATTTCCGGAACCTCATGAACTCGACCGAGATCGGCACCGTCTTCCTCGACCGGAATTTACGGATCAATCTTTTCACGCCGCGCGCGCGCGACATCTTCAACCTCATCCCGGCGGACACCGGGCGCGCGCTCTCGGACATCACGAGCCGGCTTGACTACGACGAGTTGCTCGCCGACGTAGAGCGCGTGACCGAGCGCTTGCAGCCGGTCGAACGTGAGGTGCAGACACAGGATGGGCGCTGGTATCTCATGCGCGTGCTGCCCTACCGCACGGCGGAAGACCGCATGGACGGCGTAGTCATCACGTTCCTCGACCTCACCGAGCGCAAGGAGACGGAGGAGCGCCTGCGTGCGAGCGAAGAGCGCCTGCGCCTGCTCATCGAGAGCGTGCGGGACTACGCCATCTTCACCCTCACGCCCGACGGACACGTCGCCACTTGGAATTCGGGCGCCGGGCGCATCTTCGGTTATGCGGGCGCGGAGATCGTAGGCCAATCCGGCGCGATCCTCTTCACGCCGGAAGACCGCGAGCGCGGCGTGCCGGCGGATGAGATGAAGACGGCGGCGGCGACGGGGCGCGCGGCGGACGAGCGCTGGCACCTTCGCAAAGACGGCACGCGCTTTTACGCGAGCGGCGTGATGACCCCTCTCCTGCGCGACGGTGAATTGAACGGCTTCGCCAAGGTCGCGCGCGATCTCACCGAGCAGAAAGTGGCTCAGGAGGAGTTGCGCCGCTCGCGCGACCATCTGGAGGCGCGCGTCGGTGAGCGCACGTCGGAGCTGATCGAAGTGAACACGACGCTGATTACCGAAGTGCACGAACGCCGGGCCGCCGAGGAGCACGCGCGCTTCCTGCTCAAGCAGGTCGTCACGGCGCAGGAGGACGAGCGCCAGCGTATCGCGCGCGACCTGCACGACCATCTGGGGCAGCAGTTGACGGCGCTTCGGCTGAAACTCGAATCGGTCAAAGATCAATGCGGCGACGACGAGGAACTGTGCGCGGAGGTCGTGCGGGCGCAGGCGATTGCCGGGCGGCTCGACTCGGAGATTGATTATCTCGCGCGCGAGCTGCGCCCCGCCTCGCTCGACGACCTCGGTCTGGTCGTGGCGCTCGGTAATCTCATCCGGACGTGGTCGGAGCACTTCAACATTCCGGCTGAGTTTCACACAAGCGGTCTGGACAATGAACGCCTCGCGCCCGAAATCGAAACCGCTCTCTACCGTATCGCGCAGGAGGCGCTCAACAACGTCTACAAGCACGCCGGGGGCAGTCGCGCGGACGTGATCCTCGAACAGCGTGAAGGTGACGCCGTGCTCATCATCGAGGACGACGGGCGCGGTTTCGACCCCGAAGTGGAAGCAGCGGGGCCGGGCGCCGACGGGCGCGGGATGGGACTGGTCGGGATGCGCGAGCGAGCCGCGCTCGCCGGAGGAACACTCGACATCGAATCCATGCCGGGTCAAGGCACGACCATCTACGCGCGCGTCCCTGTCGCGCCCGTAAATGTTGAGGGAGGGGGGAGATGGAGATGATACGCATCCTTCTCGCTGAAGACCATGCGACCGTGCGTGAGGGGTTGAAACTGCTGGTCAACTCGCAACCCGACATGGAGACGGTCGGCGAGGCGAGCAACGGGCGCGAAGCCCTCCGTCTCGCGCAGGAACTCGCGCCCGATCTGGTCCTGATGGACGTGACGATGCCCGTCATGAACGGGTTGAAGGCGACGAAGGCACTCAAAGCGGCGTGCCCGCGGGTGAAGGTGCTGGCGCTCACGCGCCACACCGAAGGGGCGTACTTGCAAGAGCTGATCCGGGCGGGCGCGAGCGGCTACATCCTCAAACAGAGCGCCCCCGCCGAGTTGCTCAACGCCATCCGCGCCGTCGCCGCGGGCGGCAGCTACCTCGACCCGGCGATTGCGGGGAAGGTGATGAGCGGCTACGTCGGCGCGCAGCCCAGACTGAGGGGCGAGGTTCAGGGCGAACTGAGCGAACGCGAACAGGAAGTCCTACGCCTCATCGCGTGGGGCCACAGCAACAAGGAGATCGCCGCCCGCCTCCAGATCAGCGTCAAGACCGTCGAAGCCCACAAGGCCAACGCGATGAAGAAACTCGATATCCACCGCCGCATAGACATCGTGCGCTACGCGATTCTTCAGGGGTGGTTGGTCGAGACGTGAGACGGGCGAGGTGCGCTTGTGTGTGACCGTCGAGAGGCGCACATGGCCCGTCTCTCAACGGGCGCCAGTAAACCCAAATGGAACTCGCTCTCGCTATCAACGCCAGCCGCCTCCCGCGCCTGATTCTCTTAAGAGCGTGTCCAAAAAGCCATGTGCCGAAGCTCCGTGAGGAGCGGAATGTTTATAGCCCATCGCGTGACATGAGGTCGCTGAAGCTCCGTGAGGAGCGACATGTTAGGCGCTGCCGCCCCTCCGGGGCTTGAAAGAACAAGGGGAGAGCGGCGCGAGCTATAAACATTCCGCCCCTCACGGGGCTTTTTAGACACGCTCTTAGGGCATTTGATTGACGATTTTCACTGTCTTCACGCTGACGGTGCAGACACGTTTGAGCAGATCAATTACGTTTTCTTTGTAGTCCGCGAAGCGGTAGGTGTTGAACTTTTCGGCGATGGTCGCGTCCGACGGTTTCTTTTCCTTGTACTGGTCGAGAATCCATTCGAGGGCGGAGCGGTTGCCGAGCTTGTACTCCCACGCGGCGGGCGGCACGCCCTGCAAGACTGTTTCGGAATCGAGTTCGATGACGCCGTTCACTTTGTCGGCTTTCAATTTCGGGCGCGGAGTCGAATCCGTCCCCGCGTCAACTCTCTTCAGCTTGAAGGGCTTGGCGGTTTCGTAGTTGAGGTGCAAATCCATCAACTCTTTGCCCCACACAGCCCACTGGTGGAAGTCTTCGTAGAAGGGAAGGCGCGGAAACTCGCGCTTGAGATTGAGCGCGTATTTTTGGCGGTACGCGGGATGATGCAGGACGGCGTAGGCGTAATGAAAAATATCTTCGCGCGTGATTTTCTGATTGTTGTAGTGATTGCGAAACTGAACCAAGCCCCAAATCGTGATGTTGTCTTGTCTGCCGCCGGAAGAGTTATAACGGTAAAGCGACACAGCTTGAGCAGGGTCTAACGAAAAGATGTTCAAGTTCGGGATGCTGTCCGTCGCAATAACGTAGAACTCCATTCTATCGCCGTATCTGTACAGAATTGTTTTGTTTTCTCGCAAGAATAGTTCGGGCGCATTTCCTTTTTCATCAATGAAGAGGTCAGAGTAGTAAAGAAGTTTCTTAACGAACGGGCGATAGAAAGTTGTCTTCAATCGTTTGACATCAAACTTTTCTTTCTGTTTTTGAAGAAACCGTCTCCGTAAATTTCTTGACCATTTAATTGATGAATTGTCTTCAGGAGAAACAGCTTGATTGTATTCGGCAATGAAGAACTGCATTTTCTTCTGCAAAGTTTTTGAGGAGAAATCCATCACCCAATCATCTCGATTTGTCGAAACGCCTAAAGAGAAAATCTTGAAAACGGCTTCGTCAAATTTGCCCGCTTTCACACGTTTGTCAGCCAAAGGCAGAAATGTCTCAAAGTCGTTTGCCGCACCATTTATCCAATTATGTTGTTTGTTCGGCGTGATGTTATCGAAGGCGATTGTTGACAAAGCGTTGTCGCCAAACCATTCGAGCTTTTCTTCTTTGCGCCAAAAGTCATCCATCGTGACGTACTGTATGCGGCAAGGCTGTTTCGCTTTGTTCGCTTTCTTGACCAGAAACATCAGCGCGACGCCGGTTTGAATCCCGAAAACATTGTGCGACGTTCCGGCGATTTTCGGATTCGCGCGAACGTCGCTGCGCGTGTCCACGATGTACGCGAAATCAAATTCGTCTTCGATGGCTTGGCGAAAACCGTCGAACGTGCGGCTGTCAATAAAACTGCGATTCGTGACAAAAGCAATCACGCCGTCCTTATCAATCCTGTCCATAGACCACCGATAAAAACGCGCGTACATGTCATAAACTTTCGTCTTCTGCGCGGTCGAAAATTTAACGAACGTGTCCTTGATGCGACGGTCAATTTCTTTGTAATCGCGGTTGCGGTTGAAGTCGTTGAAGTTCGCTTGATTCGCGTTGTACGGCGGATTGCCGATGATGACCGAGATTTTGCGCTCGTTCTGTTTGACGATGCGGGCGGCATTCTCCGAACTGACGCCGAACATCAATGTCTGCTTGTCCTTGTAGTTAAGCGCGGCGGTGTTATCGAGCGTGTCAACGAAGCAGATGTTGTTGAACTCTTTATACTTTCCGATTCTTTGTTGATAGGTATATTCGATGTTCAGGTTGGCGATGTAATAGGGAAGGATGGCGACTTCGTTGGCGTGAATCTCGTGTTCATATTTGTAATCGAGATACTGCGCCGGAAGGTAGTTAATCAAATCCGTGATGAATGTTCCCGTCCCCGTCGCGGGGTCTAAAATATCCACGTTCTTATCCGCGAGCGTGCGATTGAAATGCCGCTCTAAAAGGTAGTCCGTGCTTTCAATCATGAAGCGCACAATCTCATTCGGCGTATAGACGACACCGAGACGGTCAGCCCCTTTCGGGTTATAAACTTTGTAGAAATTCTCGTAAATGGTTTTTAAGAATTTCTGCTTTTCGTTGTGGTCGGCAATGCCGGAAGCCGCGTCTCGAATCGTGTCGTAATAACTCTTGATGCCGCCGAGATAAGTTTGCCGCACATTGCGCGTCATAAAGGTTTCAAGCACCGTCTCCAATTCACGCGCGATGTTGTTCGAGCGGTGAAAGTCGGCATCGCCGAAGACGTTGGTAAAAATGTCGGCGGTCAAGATGTGCTGAATCATCATCTCGCGCACATCTTCGGAGGTGATTTCAGGGTTAATCTCTTTCTGACAGTTAAGGTAAAACTCATCGCGCCGTTTGACGAAAGCCGCGTTGGTATCGGCTTGTGTGCGAATCAGTTCGCGCAGACTTTCGACAATCGTCGGCACGTCTTCGGTAAATTTCTGAAGCGCGGCATTGAAACGCACAACCTGCGGCGGCTCGAAATTAACGAACCTTTGCAGAATCTTTTCAAAGCCTTCCGCATCCTTCATCGAAACGCGCATCACTTGCGTGTTCTCTTGAAACAACACGGCAATCTCGCTGTCTTCAAACAGCGTGTTAGTGAGCGGATAACCTTTATCAATCTTCGCCTGAATCTCTTTGTCTATGTCGTCCTTGATGTCCTTGCTTTCCCAGTAACCGAAGTCAAGCCTTAGCGCGTTTTTGAGCGCGCCGTCGGGAATGATGTTCGCGCCCTTTGCGGTCTTAATCGCAATCTTCGGCACAAGCATCAAATTCCTACGCTCGGCATACGAATTAACCAGCGAGATGAAAGCGTGTTCGACGGTGGTTTCATTACGACTTCCGCCGAATCGAATCGTTTCCTCAAGGCGGTTGTAATAATTGTTGATGTGTTGTTTCGACATAAGGCTTTATGAAGTGATGCACCGGATGCGAGATTTGGAAGCGAACTCGGCGAGAGTGTAGCAAAACGAAAAACAGCCGCCCAAGAATTTGAGCGGCTGACTTTAATTCATCTTTTAAGAGTGGAGCAGAGGAGGGTCGAACTCCTGACCTCCGCATTGCGAACTCCGCAAGGGATAATTGAAAGCAATCATTTTCCTTGCGGTTTTGTGCGGTTTCCTTCATTAGTAGAGTGCCGACGAGTGAATGCTTTAGCGTCTTGTGCGTTCACTCGTCACCATATCTAGCCGCTATATATTGCCACACGCCGAAATATTGCCACACGCCGAAAAGTAAAGCGGGCAAGCCTTCGCTGATTCTTTGTTTGCCGAACTCGCAAAGCCCGAATGCCGAATGAAATCAAAATCATCATTTGTGCGGGATGGACGTTTTAATTTTAATAAGGTTGGTACGCACTGACCTAAATAGCGGCATGAAACTAGGGTGACAACTAAGGCGTTTCGGGCGTGAAGCTTGGGAATATCTAAGGATGCGGGAAGCAAAAGAGGCGAAAGACGATTGCGGAAGAAAAAGCTAAAGATAGTGCCTGAACCGACAGAGCCGCACGCGGCGCAAGTTGACGCGAATCGTGACTTACCCGGCAACGCGCCTTCTCGATTCGTCACACTTGCCGACGAGCGGGACGAAATCGAAGACTTAATAGCGAGTCTCACGGAAAACGATGATGCTTGGAAAGTGACCGTCTATCGGTTGCGCGGTGCAGGTCGGACGGATAGCGCGTCGCCGCGTGCGTTCCTTGCGACGCTGCCGGTGTCGGAAGACATTTTAGATGTGCTTCGCGCACAGTTTGGTGATGGCGAGTACAGCCTAGAATTTAAGTTGAAAGGCAAAATCAAACGACGCACAACGATTGCGATTGCGCCCTTGCCGCGAATCGAACCGGAAGATGCCGAAATTGACGATGAAGCCGAAAGCGCAGAAGTGAACGAACATGCGGAACGGTTAGAGCGTCTCGAAGCTTTAATGCTTCAACTTGTCGAACAACGGCGCGAAGCACAGCCGCCAGCCTTGCCCGTCCAGCCGAACCCCGTCGAACAAATGCGCGATGCGTTTGCGATGATGAAAGAGTTACAGACCATCAACGCGCAACTAAACCCGCCGCCCGTCGCGCCCGTCGCACAAGCTGATGATGAGGAAAAAGCGTTGTTGATGTTGCTCAAGGACACGGCGTTACGTTCCCGCGTGGCTTCGTCGTTGAACTCGTTAATCTCGAATGAGCAACCGGAGAAGACGACGCTTGAAAGCGTGGTCAGTATCTTTTCAAATCCGGCGATTGCTACCCGTGCGCTTGAAGTTGTCGGGAACATCGCCGCCCGCGTGTTGCCAACGGCACAGCCGCCCGCCGTCGCGCCGCCGATGATGCCGTCGCCCATCGCCACAACCGAAGCCGGAATTGAACCGGACGACGAAGAACCGGAAAATGCCGAAGAAATCACAAGCGAAGAAGTCATTGTGAAGTTGCTTGCCGATATGGTAGCCAACGCGCCGGTCGGTGAGTCGGCGGAGTACATACGTGAAGTCATCCGTGACTATCCGGCGAACGCGGCGACGTTCGCGGCGATGATGAACATGCCAACGGAAACCGTCTTAGGCATGGTGACGCAGAACATCGTAGGCGGCGCGGAGATTGTCAGATTGCCGCACGCGGCGACATGGTTAGCGAGTTTGCAAAGCGAGTTACGGCAAGAGAACACCGCTGACAGAGCGAAGTAAGTTTTGAAAGTCTTTGAAGCGTAAGCACGAACGATTGGCGGGAGTGCTTATAAACGGAAAGCGAGTTAAGCCCCAAATCTTTGCAGGAATAAAGGCTTAACTCGCTTCAAGGAAAAAGCCGCCGATTGATGACGCAATCGAACGGCTTAATGAATGTGCCGATGACGCGGCAACGTGGTTACTTTACTACACACGTTCTCGCGGCAATCGGTAAGAGAGGAAATCTTACCCGATGAAAGCCGTAACGAAACGGACATACTCCAAGCCCGCCCGCGCCCTTCGCGCAATAATCCATAGCATCGGCTTGAACGGAACAAACGCTGCACAAGTCAAATACACGCCAAGTTTTCCGGCTTTGGTTTGTCTCACTTCTCGCATACCGCGAAGGGAGAAACAAACTAATGACTTTGGAAAACATCATCGGCAAACTCGAAAACGTCAAACAACGCGGCGAGGGTTACGCTCATGCCAAATGTCCCGCGCATAACGACGACGGCGAAAGCCTGACGCTTACGGTTCTGACCAACGGCGAAGTTTCTTTGATGTGTCTTAACGGATGCACAGAGGAAAGCATACGCGGCGTGATTGAAGCCAAGAGCGTGCCGGACAATGGCGACGAAGCGCAGACCGCGAACGGCAAACAGCAATCAACACGCATCATCGAACTTGCGTTAAGCATCACGTCCGACTTGTGGCATACGCCGGAAGGCGATGCTTACGCGACGATGGAAAGCGAATCTTTGCTTTTGACTTCGCGTGAATTTCAACAATCCCTTGAGTATCAATTTTATCAACGCGAGAAAACGCCCGCGACATCGAAAGCAATCAATAGAAGCGTTAGGCGTGCTTTGCGGCAAGGCGCAAATCGAAGGCGTGCAGCGCGAGATACATACACGACTCGCGGCGCATGACGGAAGTTTTTACCTTGACTTGTGCGACGAAGAACGCCGCGCCGTGAAGCTGTGCGCCGATGGTTGGACAATCATCAATGCGAGAGACGCACCCGTAAAGTTTCGTAGGGCGAAAGGCATGATGCCGCTTCCCGTTCCCGCCGCAGGTGGTGACGCGAAGCTATTACGCCCGTCCGTCAATGTCGCCAGCGAAGAAGATTTTACTTTGCTTTTGTGTTGGCTTGTCGCCGCCCTTCGCGCCGATGCCGTCAAGTATCCGGTGCTAAGTCTGACCGGAGAGCAGGGAAGCGCGAAATCAACGGTTACACTTTTCTTGCGTAACTTGTTTGACCCGAACTTTGCGCCGCTAAGAAACACTCTCCGCAATCAGTGGGACGCGATTTTAGCCGCGAACAATAGCTTTTGCATCGCCTTAAATAATCTTTCCGGTTTGTCGCAAGAACTATCTGACACGCTTGTTTGTATCGCGGACGGCTTAGGCTTTGCGACGCGGACGCATCACAGCATGACGGAAGAAACTTTGTTTCATACCCGCCGTCCGATTATCGCTAACGGCATATCTGACATTGCCACAAAGCGGGATTTAGTTGACCGTGCAATCTGCCTTCACCTTCCGGCGATTGATTCAAGTAAGAGGATTTCAGATGACAAGTTGCTTGCCGAGTTCGACAAGGCGCGCCCATTGATTCTTGGTGGTCTGCTTAACGGCGTGTGCGCCGCGATGCGTGAACTACCAAATACGAAAATCGAAGACACTCCGCGCATGGCAGAGTTTGCCGCGTGGGGAACAGCCGCCGAAAGCGGTCTAGGTTTGCCGCGTGGTGCTTTCATGGAAGCCTATCGTCTCAACCGTGAAGCATCGAACGCCGCCGCGCTCGATGCTTCGTTGGTCGCCAGCGCAATCATTTCGGAGTTGGATGTATGGACAAAAGGCGAGAAGATGCAATCAAAGTCAAACGAGACGGTTTTGCGGGCGATTAAGTAATTTATGAAGCCAAAAGAACACTATGGAGAATAATGACTATGGTTCGCAAAAGTAGTAAGAAAGCTATCAATCCGGCGATTGCCGCACGCATTAAATATAATTCGAGCGATGCCGGACGTTCTATCACGACCGATGAAGGCATCGCCGCCGTTCATGCCGTCGTCGAAGCGGCAGACGCGGAAGATGTTGACTTCGCTTTATGTGGCGGCGTGGCGATGCACTTGTACGGCTTCACCCGTGCGACTCGTGACGTTGACGTGATAGCGGATGATTTTCTGTCTTTACATGCACAGCGCGAATTGTCGTTCGGCGGCGAAGTTTATCAAGTGAAGGTTGGCGGCAAAATGATTGAGGTTGATTGGATTGTACGCGCCGATGACAAGCAAGCGGCATACGACGCGGCGTTAGCCGATGCGGTTCAGCTTGACGAATTAGGCATTTCGATTATCACGCCGGAATGGTTGGTGATTCTAAAATTCCTTGCCGGACGCGGCAAAGACCATATTGACTTAATGTTTTTACTTCGTGAAGAAAACTTGGTTGACCGTGAAGCGACGAAGCAATTAGTTAAAGACCTGTTAGGACGCGCGGCGTACTGGGCGATTCGAGACTTGGAAGCATTGTTTTTAGAAGCCGATTTACTAAGGGCGCGTGACGAGTCTTAGTAAGAGGTAAAAGAACACTATGAATTTCCATATTCACTGTGATAACTGCGGCACGATGACGGAAAGACGAACCGAAAGCGTAACGTATCGAAGGCGACATTTGAGTTTCGACTTTGACGATGCTCAATTAGAGGTTTGTCCAAACTGCGGTGATAAATACTATCCAGCTCCAACTATCATAGAACTATATGCCGCGCACACCAAGATTCGGATTATGACAAGGCTTCATCTGCCCCTTTGAATGGCGAAAAGCTAACATTCTGCAGAGTGTAATGCTAAACAGAAATCGGTATCTTGGTGTGTTCTCCATATAGAACGTCGTGTTGATGAAATACTTGACCGACAAAACAAACGCGCAGATTCATAAGTGAAAGGTTTGTAAATAAATGACAGTTAAGAAACGCGGTGCGCGTTGGTATTACAATTTTTCAATCAAAGGCAGACGATACATAAAAGCCTTGCCGGAAGTGTCGAAGAAAAGCGAAGCAATAACGAAAGAAGCGGAAGCCCGTCAAGCCGTTCACAACGGAACGTATGACAAGCCCGCCGTTGTGACTCCGACTTTCGCGGCGTTCGTCGAGTCAAACTTTATGCCTTACTCACGGGCGAACAAGCGAACGCACTATGACGACGGCATCACGACTAAAACGATGTGCGCGTTTTTCGGCGCGATGTTGATTGATGAAATCACAGCCGCCGATGTTGAACGCTACAAGCAAGAACGCTATGCCGGACTCACAAAAAGCAAAGAAGCCCCGCGACGGTCAACCGTGAACTTGCGACGCTATCAAAAATCTTTTCGCTCGCATTTGATGCCGAACTAATAAATCTAAATCCCTGTTCGCGTGTGCGAAGACTAAGACAAGCGGGCGGACGCATACGCTGCTTGTCGGATGCCGAAGCCGGGCGACTTTATGAAGCAATCGGAGATGATGAACTACTCGCGGCGGTGGTGACGCTTGCGCTTAATACAGGGATGAGACGCGGCGAAATTTTGAATCTCGAATGGAAGCAAGTTGATTTTGTACGTCATGCGATTAACGTACAAAACACTAAGAGCGGCAGAGATAGAGTTATTCCGTTGAACGCGATTACCGACAAGCTATTGCAAACGCTTCCGCGCACAGGCGACTATGTATAGCTTTCCGAAATGATTCGTAGTGACTTTGACTCTGTTTTTCTATTTGAAATCTCAAATTTGAAATCGAACATCCACAACCCATTTAGAATGCCTATATTTACGAGTGAGCGCACAGGCAGAGCCTTTGTTGATTTGAAACGCCGATGGCAAGACACGCGCACGCGGGCGAAGTTGGTAGATTTTCACTTTCACGACCTTAGACACACGGCGGCAACGCGACTTGCGGACGCGGGCGCAGATGCTTTTACGATTGCCGAAATCTTAGGACATTCAAGCCTTGCGATGGTCAAACGCTATACGCACGCGACTGATGAAAACAAAAGAAAAGCCCTTGAAAAAATCGGTGTTTTTCAAGAGCGTGTTGCAAATATGTATCAGCCGGAAGTCTTACCGGATAGACAGGACACACAAACCGTTGTAAATAAGGTGGAGCAGAGGAGGGTCGAACTCCTGACCTCCGCATTGCGAACGCGGCGCTCTGCCAAACTGAGCTACTGCCCCACAGGTGAAGCGAGATAATAGAGATTGCTTTTAAGTCGTGTCAAGCGTGAGGTGCGGCGAGGTGCTTTGCCGTCATACAAACTTCCGGCTAAATACGTTGCGCGATTTCGTCAAGGATAGTTTCAAGGTCGGATGTCCGCTTGCCGCCGCCTTGCGCGAGTTCGCTTGTGCCGCCGCCGCGCCCTTCGAGTCGCGCGCAGACTTCGCGCATGAATTGATTCATATCGCCGGGCGCATCGGTTGAGCGCGCGAAGACGAGGCGGACGGTATCGGCTTCGACGCACGCGAGCAGGGCGACGGTCGGCGTGTTATGCGCGGCGAGACGTTGCGCGAGTGTGCGGAGCGCGGCAGCGTCGCGGTCGGTGAAGATGCGCGTGACGATGCGCGTGCCGTCGGGTCGGGCGTTCGTGTCGGTGATGATGCGGGCGGCTTCCGCTTCGGCGGCGAGTGTGGAGAGTTCACGGGCGCGGCGTTGTAAGGTTTTGTGTTCGTCGGTCAAACGACGCACGGCGGCGGGGGCGTCATCACGATTGACGCTGAATTGCGCGGCGACATCACGCGCCGCGCGGTTGACCTGTGTGTAATCTTCAAATGCGCGTTCGCCCGCGACGAAGGTTAAGCGCGTCATGCCTTTGGCGCGTTCCCAAAAGGGAATCAGAATCATCCCGACTTCGCCCGTCGCGTGCGCGTGCGTTCCGCCGCACGGATTCAAATCGAAGTTTTCGATTTCGACGACGCGCATCGTGCCTTGACGCTCGAATCTCTGACGCACGCCGCGCCGCGCGACTTCATCCGGCGTCATGTAATGAACTTGCACGGGACGGTTTTCCCAAACGATGCGATTCGCCAAAACAAGCGCGTCGTGGATGCGCTCATCCGTCGGGTCGTCGAGTTTGATGTCAACTTCGCCGTGCGTTTCGCTCATGCGAAAGCCTTCGGTCGCGGCGTCGTAGAGTTTGAGGAAGGCGCGAGAGAGTATGTGCTGCGCGGTGTGCTGTTGAATGTGGTCGAAGCGGCGCGCGGCATCCACGCGCCCTTCAATCTGTGTTCCCACAACGAATGCCCCCGCATCGGCGCGCACGACATGAATCACCGCGTCGTGCGTTTCGGCGTTGAGACATTCGACGACGGGTTGATTGTTAATCGTGCCTGTATCGTGCGGTTGCCCGCCGCCCGTCGGGTAGAACGCCGTGCGGTCGAGCGCGACGCCGACAAGGTTTTCGCCGCGCGCTTCGACGGCGACGATTCGAGCGGTGAAATCGTGAAGGTGCGAATCGTGATAGTAAAGGCGTTCGGTCATATACGGGTTTGAGGTC
>JBGTMR010000311.1:0-5216 GCA_041743485.1 Pyrinomonadaceae bacterium | reverse complement strand
TCATCGGCGGTGAAAACGTCGTCGTTCATTCCCGTATCAACCCAACCGGGAGCGACGCTGTTGACCCGGATGTGCGGGGCGAGTTCGACGGCAAGGGATTTAGTGAAACTTATCTGTCCGCCTTTGGATGCCGCGTAGTTTGAATAATTCGCTTCGCCGCGTTGTCCGGCGGTCGAACTGACGACGACGATTGAACCGCGTTTGTGTTTTCTCATCACCGGAACAACCGCGCTGCACACCGTCCATGTTCCTTTGAGATTGGCATTGATGACGCGCTCCCATAAATCTTCGCTCATCGCGTCCACAGGCGCGCCTTCCCAAATTCCGGCGTTCGCCACCAACACATCAACCCGATTGAAATGCCGGACGCATGTTTCAATCATTCTCTCGGCTTCTTCGAGTCGCGCGACATCGGCGCGCACCGTCATGGCTTCGACATCGTAAGCGCGACACAACCGTGCGACTTCTTCGGCGGCGGCTTCGTCTTTTAGATAATTGATGCACACGTTAGCTCCGGCTTGGGCGAAGCGAAGCGCGGTCGCGCGCCCGATGCCGCGTGACGCTCCGGTGATGACTGCCGTTTGCCCGCGCATGAGTTCCGGCGGAAAAGGATGTTCATTTTTGTCGTTGGTCATTTGTCGTGATGTGCTTTCGTTCAATGTTTTGATGCTCAAAGTTCAAAGTTAAATGGCGGTGGACTTTCTTCTGACATTGAACCACGTCTTCTATTTTTGATATGAATCGCCCGCGACTTTGCCGCCGCCGTCAACCGGAAGCCCGCCGATGGCGCGGGTTTCGCATCGTCGCCATTACAAAAGCGAGGCGCGTGTTTTTCGCTTTCGCGTCGGGTGCTTCCGGCGCAACAACGGGTTTGGTCGCACCGAAGCCGACGGCTAATAAACGTTCACAGAGGATGCCTTGTGAGACGAGTTTGCGGACAACTGCCAGCGCGCGTTTTTCGCTCAAGGCTTGACTCACCGCGTCGCCTTCGTCACTGTCTGTGTCATAGTGTCCTTCGATACGAAGCAGCGTGATGTATGGTTTGTCGTTGAGAAAGTTTTTGACATGCTCAACGGCTTTGTCGCTTTCGGGTTTAAGTTCATCGCTGCCCGCGACAAAGGCGACGGGGGCGGGCAACTTTAGCTCGTTATTCTCAATCGTATAGCTTCGCTTGACTTCATCGTTGCCGACTCTGTTGCCGCCATTGCCCGTTTGTGCCGCGCCGCTTATAATCACGCCAAACACAACCGTGAAAGCCGCCGTGAATGACAAAAGTTTGCGACGAAATTCCATTACAGTTTCCTTTCAGATTTTCCAGAGGAGCGACAAAATCATGTTACGACATCTTCGACAAAACCCTAACCCGAATCGCAGTCTAAGCCTATGTTTGGCTTTGGCGTGCGCCTTTCTGTTCGCGCACGCCTCCGTTAATCAAGTCGCCGCGCAGAATAATTCCCCTTACGTTGTTTCGGCAAAAGCGGGCGGCATCAACTTCGTTTCCGGCGATGTACGTTTGTCACGCGCGGGCGGACGCGATAATCACATCCTCACTTCGCGCGACGCCCTCGATAGCGGTGATGTCGTCAGCACCGGAGCGACCGGAAGACTCGAAGTGTTGTTAATGCCCGGTTCGTTTTTGCGCGTCGCAGAGAATACACAAATCGCATTCAAAAGCGCGGCTGATGAACTGCAATTCGATGTGATGAGCGGCACGATTCTCGTCGAAGCGAGCGGCGTGAGCGATGACGAAGGACTTATGAAAGTCGGTACACCGCGCACGGTTGTCTCGCTTTTGCGAAGCGGGATTTATCGCATCACGGTCGCCCCGGACGGTTCAACCAACGTCGCGGTTCGCAAAGGCAGAGCGCAACTCGCGCTCAATCCGCCTGTAACAATCAAAGGTAACAATCAAGCGACGGTCGGCGGCAATAGCGGAACGGGGGCGATGGTCGCCAAGCTTGCGAAGAAAGACGTTTCCGAGTTTGAATTATGGAGCAAACAGCGCGCTGAGCAGGTCGCAATCAATAACCGCAAGATTCAGCGCAGAACTTTACGCACCACGCTGGCGGGTCTCTCAGCCGATAGTTTGTTTGCGCGCAATCGTTCGGCTTTCGGTTTGTGGGTGCGCGACGGCTTCACCGGAAGCTATGCCTTCTTGCCGTTCTATGCCGGATGGTCGTCGCCTTACGGCAGCAGTTACCGCAACTATCTGTGGACTGGCTATGGATATGGCTACGGTAGGGGCGGCTATTATCCGTATCCGACTCGCGGCGGCAATAATTCGGCTGGTAATGGTTCAGGCGGTTCAAACCCGAATTCCTCCGATGGTGGTACGACGAGAGCGAATCCGTCGGGCAGAGACTTCGGTGGTCGCGGACGTTCGCCGGAAAGCGCGCCTTCGCGTTCGCCCGAATCCGCACCGCGTTCGTTTCCTTCGCGCGGCGGCGACTCTATGCCGATGAGAAAAGCACGTCCGATTGACCAATAAAGGGTTGATAAACTGACGATGTTCAACAGGCAAAAAGCCCGCTCAATCGGCGGGCTTTTTGCTTTTTGGTTTTAGCTCGACTTTATCCATTTTGGGCGAGCGGACACCACGTCAATGTGAGTCTTTTGTTTCCAACGCCAATACTTTTTGTATGTCGTTATTTTTTTAAGCGTTTAATCTTTCAGCGAGTTGTACAAATCGCGCACCTTTTTCATGTCTTCCCAAACTTCGCGCTTCTTGGTCGGGTCGCGCAGGAGATACGCGGGATTGAACATCGGCATCAGTTGCGCGCCGTTATAATTGTGAAACTCGCCGCGCATTTGCGTGATGCCTTTTTTGGAATTAAGCAAAGCTTTGGTCGGCGTGTTGCCGGACGCGATGATGATGCGCGCTCGCACGACGGCGAGTTCGCGGTGAAGGTATGGCGTGAAGAAAGATAGAACGGACGGGGTGATTTCTTCGCCGGAGCAAACCATTTTTATCGTGTTCGTGATGTATAGATTTTTGCGCGTGAGGTTTATCGCGGCGAGTATGCGGTCGAGTAAATCGCCGGACGGTCCCGTGAATAGATGACCAGAACCTATGTCGGGTGGCGACGGCGATTCACCGACGAGGGCGAGTTTGATGTTGGTTTCGCCTTCACCGAACATCAACGGACGGTCTTTGATTTCGGGGTACAAAAGGGCGCGCTCCGTCATCTCGCGGTTGATGTCGGCGAGCGTTTCGCGGCTCTCGATTAACGGCGCGTCAACACCGAAAAGCGACGATTGTTCCCTGTGTTCATCACTCATCATTTATCGTTCATCATTACTGTGCGTCGCGTCGTTCGAGTCCGAGTTCGGTCTGGGCTTCGGCTTCCGGTAGGTCATTGCGACGCGGATTTTTCTGTAAATAATCGCGCACGGTTTTCATGTCTTCCCACGTTTCGCGTTTCTTCGACGGGTCGCGCAAGAGGTACGCGGGATGAAACGTCGGCATGACTTTGACGCCTTTGTAATCGCGGAACGTGCCGCGCACTTTCGTGATGCCTTCTTTCGTGTCAAGCAGATTGTGAAGCGCGGTGTTGCCCATAACGACGACGACATCGGGTTGGACGATGGCGATTTCACGCATTAAGAACGGCTTGCATGTTTTGGCTTCATCACCCGTCGGCGTGCGGTTTTGCGGCGGGCGACAACGATTGACGTTGCCTATAAAAACGTCTTCGCGTTTTAAGCCGATGGCTTCGATGATTTTGCTGAGAAGCTGTCCGGCGCGTCCTACGAACGGATGACCGGAAGCGTCTTCGTCCGCGCCTGGTGCTTCACCGACGAACATCAAACGCGCCCGATTATTGCCTTCGCTGTGGACGATTTGGTTGCGTCCTTCAAAGAGTGGGCAGCGCGTGCAGTCGCCTATGTCGCGGCGTATGTCGTCGAGAGTTTCATCCGTGCGCGGTAGGCTTTCCGTATCGGCGGGCTTGATTTCACCGAAAAGTGTGTCTTGCGGAAGCGGTTTTACATTGTTCGTTTGACCCTGATTGTTCTTGTTTGGCATGACGGTGTTTTCAGATTGAGTTGGTGACGGCGAAGTTGATGACGGGCGCGGTGCTTGAGGCAGCACGACACGCGCACTGCGGGCTGCATCGCTTGATGCGGGCGGTGCGGGCAATGATGAAAGCGATGATAACGGTGGTAACGGAGAAGATGGCGGTGATGATGAAGAAGGTGATGGCGGCAATGACGCGCGACGCGCGGCTTCGTTGGCGTGGCGTGTGAGTGACGGCGGCAGAGGGGATTTTACGGCGTCGCGTTCGGGTCGTTCACTGCGCGGTGAAGCCTTTTGAACTTCCGCATCAACCGTTGTTTCGGTGGAAGTTAAATGCTCCGCGTTGACGAGGGAAACACCGAGTTCGCGCAAGTATGTGACGTGTTCAAGGACATCAGCGACGAGAGATTGCAAAGCCTGTTTGTGGTCGGGTGAATCGGTCATCGTAAGATTTTCGATTGATGTTGTGAGTCGGGCGTTAGGAAGATTGGGCGTAGATTTTAGCGTCATCAATCGAGTTCGCCGGATACACGTCGCGGCGCAAACGGCGGATTTCATCAAGCACGCGATGCGCGGTTTCGAGCTTTGACAGTCGGGGAATTTCACGCGGCGAATCAACGCGGTCGCGCGCGATGAGCGTGACGATGTTGGTATCGTGATTAAAGCCCGCGCCTTCGCGTGTCACATCATTGGCGACGATTAAGTCGAGATTCTTAGCTTTGAGTTTGGTGCGGGCGTGGGCGATGAGGTCGGACGTTTCGGCGGCAAATCCGGCGACAATCAAATCGTTCGTCGAGCGCGAAGTGTGTGCGGCAACACTCGCTAAAATATCAATCGTCGGCTCTAAATGAAGCGTCAAGGTGCGGTCGCCGTTCTTCTTGATTTTGTGGGCGGCGATTGTTTGCGGGCGATAATCGGCGACAGCGGCGGCGGCGATGAACACTGTGCTGTGTTCGATGTGGTTCATCACGGCACGATGCATTTCTTCACCGGACGCGACAGGCTCAACTTGTATTCCGGCGGGCGCGACGACGCTTGTGATGCCCGCGATAACAGTGACGTGTGCGCCGCGTGCGTGGGCGGCTTGGGCGAGAGCGAAGCCCATGCGTCCCGATGAATGGTTCGAGATGAAACGCACGGGGTCAATCGCTTCGCGCGTCGCTCCGGTCGTGATAAGCACGCGCTCACCTTTGAAATCACA
>JBGTMR010000310.1:0-2395 GCA_041743485.1 Pyrinomonadaceae bacterium | reverse complement strand
CACGACGCACTCGTCGCGTCGCATTCGACGGCTGCCCCAAAATATTTGATTTTGCAAATTGATTATTTATCACTTGCTACTCACTTTCTGACCACTGACCACTGACTACTGCTTCCGTCTTTCGGCGCGCGTCGCGGAACTCTGCATCGTCGGCGGCAAATCGTAACCGTCCGCCTGTGATTGCTCCGGCGTCATCTGTCTCGCGGGTATCCGATTGCCTTCAAGCATAAGCTGTTTCGCTTTATCAATCGGGATGCGGAAAGTGTCGGGAGCATCTTTGACGCGCCCGTAGGTACTCATCTCCTCATGCCTGATTTCGCGCAACGTCATCCACTCGGTCGGGGCGTCTTTCAATTCAAAATTGACCATTCCCTGTTCATCCATTTGGTCGGCTATAAATCCTTTTTCGGAATTGCCTTCTCCGATTTCGCCTTCTCTCATTTTGCGTGCGAGGTCGGGGTCGTTCGTCATATCTTCGGGCGCGAAACGGTCGCCCTGTGCGGCTTGAAGTCGCGGGTAAGGCGGCAAACGCTGTTCGCCCTGTCGCGTCATCGCGGACGGTTCGGGGTCGTTGCGGGCTTCGAGTCTTTCAAATAAAACGAGCGTCAAACCCATCAACACGAACACGAAAGCCGTCGCCACGATTAACCCGATGACGAACTTGGTGATAGCGCGGACGTTGACATCATTGATTTCATGCGTGACATCAGGGTTTGAAATGCCCGACACGTCCGGCGTCTCCGTCGCGTCATGATTCTCGCGCGTCGTTCTTTTATATTCTGATTCCATGATGTTCTTTATAAAGTCTCAGGTTGTGTTGACATTTTGTTTTTCAATTGCCACTAGCTTTAGCTAGTGGTCAGCCAAACTCAATATCATGCGGCTTTAGCCGAACTCCGATTTGGCTAAAGCCAAAAATCATAAATCCAAGCCTCCACTAGCTAAAGCTAGTGGCAACTGATGAAATGTCAACACAACCTAGTGATGCGCTTCTTCGCCGCCGTGCGTTAAAGCCCGTTCCAACAAAGGATCACCAATCGGCATTAACGGCATCTTCTTCAAGTTATAGATGTAAAACCAAATCCATACCCCGCCGATAGCGACGACCGCCGCGAGTGCCGTCAGGAGACTTACGAAGCTGAAATCAACGTAAGTGTTCGGGCGTCCCGCCGCGTGATTGACGAATTCTTGCGGCATCACCAGCCAACTCGCATCAATCATTCGCATAAAGAAAAGCAGTCCGGCGACGATGAGCAAAAGCCGCGTATCGCGTTTCGTGCGGCGCGAAAGTAGAACGAGAAACGGCACGGCGAAATGAAACAGCACGATAAGAATACTGACCGCGCCCCACCCGCCGCGCATACGGCGCAAGAACCACGGAATCTCTTCCGGTAAATTTCCCGACCAGATAATCAACAACTGCGAAATCGAAAAGTACGTCCACAACATCGTCAAGGCGAGCAACAACTTTCCTAAATCATGAAAGTGCATCGGTCGCAAGAAACGATTGAACGGTTCGTGTTTGCTCAACAAAATCATCGTAATGACGACGAACGAGATTGCCGACAACGCCCATCCACCGACGAACAGAATCCCGAAAATCGTCGAGAACCATTCCGGGTCTAACGACATCACCCAATCCACGGAGGCAAACGTCACCGTCAACGCGAAGAACACGATGCCGGGACCCGATATATTTCTCATCATGTTCCCGTAGTAAGGATTGCCCGGTTCGCGGTCTTGCGCCGCCGACCACCGATTGATAAAGAACGCCAGCCCGCCCCAAATCACAAAGAAGATAACGAAGCGCACGACGAACCAGCCTGCGTCGAGATACAACCCCTTTAACTGAATCAGTTCGGGCTTGCCCTCACCCGCAGCGACAAACAAAGCGTCGTTCTCCGCCCAATGATAAAGAGGATGTATGCCGAGTATCACGGGGACGAACAGAATCGCCATCAGTGGCAAAGTTTTCGTTCCGGCTTCCAACACGCGACGAATCGTCACGCCCCACGCCCCGCGTGCGACGAACTGCAACATCAACCAACCAAGACAACCGAGCGTCACGCCGACCCAGAAAATATATGCTGAAAGATAAGCGTGGAAAAACTGCTTGAGTCCGAATGCTCCGCCGAGAAACGACAGGATGAGAGTGGCGATAATACCGATGACACCGCCGACGAGAGCGATTGTTTGCACGCGCGAAAGGGCGGCGTGCGGCGGCGCAAACGTCGCCACCGATTGTGATTCTTCGTGACTGATTACGTGATTCGTCGCATGATTCGTTGCGTGACTCATCGCTTAATGATTCCCCTCTCCACTCGCGCCGCGTTCGTTTTCATGCACTTCTTTTCCGCCCGGCAACACCGGAGCATTGCCCGTATCGATCTGTCTT
>JBGTMR010000309.1:0-9038 GCA_041743485.1 Pyrinomonadaceae bacterium | reverse complement strand
ACATCAGCCTTCAAACATGATGAGAACACGGTGGTAAATGGCGGAAGTCTTTGAGATTGATTTGACTCCGGTATGGCGACGCTTGTTGATTGTCGCGGTGGTTGTCGCGTGCGCGGTCGGCGGGGTGTGGACGGCGGGGCGGTGGTACTTGGGGAACGCCATTGCGCTTCAAGCTTTCGACCGCGCGGGGATTGAGGCGGGACTCGAATACGCGCCCGATGATTCGCAATCGCACTTCGCCGCCGCGTTGTTTAACGAGACGGAGGCGGGTGATTCGTCGCGCATCGTTATTGAGTATGAAAAGGCGGTTGCCGCTTCGCCGAATGATTATCGTTTGTGGACGGCTTTGGGGCGTGGTTACGAACGCGCGGGAGATTTGACGAACGGTGAACGGGCGTTGCGGCGGGCGGCTGAGGTCGCGCCTAATTACGCTTTCCCGCGCTGGTTGCTCGGCAATCTTTTGTTGCGAAGGGAAGCGGAACGCGGAGATGCGGAAGGGGTTGACGCGGCGTTTGCCGAACTGCGTCGTGCCGCCGAACAGAACGAAAGCTTGCGCCCTCAAGTCGTGAATTTGGCATGGCGTTTTTACGGCGGCGACGTGGAGCGCATCGGGGCGGCACTCGGCGCGACGCCGGAAATTCAAAGCGCGCTCATCGCGTATCTCATCAATCGTCGGGATGCCGCTTCGCTGACACGCGCGGTCGAGGTGTGGTCGTCGCGTTCACGCACGGAGCGCGAAAACGAATTGGTAGAGCAAAGCGGAGCGAATTTGCGGCGCACGCTGTTCGATGCGCGTCGCTACGCGGACGCGCTCGCGGTTGAACGAACGCTCGCGCCCGTATTGGTTAATGGTGAGGCGGTCGAAACGGCACAAGCCGGACGCATCGCCAACGGTGGTTTTGAAACGGCAATCGAAGCGGCGGGCAGCAATAAGGGCGTGTTCGGCTGGCAGGTCAGCCCGCCCGCGCAAACGCAAGTCGTGATTGACGCGGGACAAAGGCGCGGGGGAGCGCGGTCTTTGCGGTTGACCTTTAACGCCGTGAGCGCGACCGCAAATCTTAATGAGATACGGCAAACAATCGTCGTCGCGCCGAACACGAGTTACGTTTTGCGGTTCGCGGTTCGCGCTCAAGAGTTGCGAAGTGCAAGCACGCCGTTGGTCGAAGTCGTTGAACTGACGACGCCGACGGGGGGCGATGCGCCGCCGAATGTTACGGGAACATCTGCCGCCATTCCCAACGGCACAAGCGACTGGCAGAACGGCGAGGTCAGATTTACGACGCGGGCGACGACCGAAGCCGTCATCGTGCGCTTGGGACGCGCGCCGTGTCCCGATGCTCTGTGTCCGCTTCTCGGCAGAGTGTGGTTTGATGATTTTGAACTCGCGGTTAGATGATCAACGATGAAGCGCGAAAGAAACAGATTGAAGCCGGAAGCGGGTGAACGTCCGACGATTGCGAGTCGCCTCTTGTTCGGCGTGTTGTGCGTCGCGCTTGTTTTTTCGGCACTTGCGTTCGGAACGAATATGTCGTGGTCGCTCGCGCTCTTTCAAGCGGGAGCGGGATGCGTCGTCGTGTTGTGGGCGGGCGATGCGTGGCTGCGGCGGCGGTTAATCATCAGCCGCAGCTTTTTACAGTTACCGCTTATCGCGTTGCTGTTATTTGGTTTGGTGCAGATTGTACCGTTCGGCGCGAACGTGAATAACGGCGAGGCGTTCACGGTTGATGAGATTATGCGGCAGGCTTCCGCGACGATTTCACTTAACCCTTACGCGACGCGCATGGCACTCGTCAGAGTTATCGCCTTATTGATTTACTTTGCTGCCGCGCTCGCGTTTATTGACAGCCCGCGCCGTTTGCGGCGAAGCGTGTTGGTGATAACGATTTTCGGCGTCGCGCTGGCACTCGAAGGCATGATTCAAGCGGTCGTCAGCCCCGACGCGATTTATGGTTTCCGTTCGATTCAAAACGCGAAACCGTTCGGCTCTTTTATCAATAGTCATCACTTCGCGGGTTATATGGAACTCGCGCTCGCTCCGGCTCTCGGTCTGGTTTTTACGGGTGCGGTCGAGCGTGAGAGGCGTTTGTTGTACGGCTTCGCCGCGTTGTTGATGGGCATCGCGTTGCTGATGACAGGCTCGCGCGGGGCGATGTTGAGCGTCGTCGGTGAAGTTTTATTCTTGGCTTTTATCTCAAGCAGAATGGGCGGCGCATCGGTTGACGACGAAGCGGCGGATGGTGAAGCGGGCGCGAACCGGCGCGCTTTGAAAATCAAGCGGACGCTCGCGCCGCTCGCGCTCGGCGCAATGGTGTTGGCGGTGGTTATCGCGGGCGTCATCGCGTTCGGCGGCGACGCGGCACTTGACCGCATCGTCGGCACGGTCAACCGCGATGACCCGACGAACGGGCGCACGCATTTCTGGGCGATGACGGTGGAAAGCATACGGGCGCATCCGCTTGTCGGCACGGGACTCGGAGCGTTTGCGTTTGCCTATACGCGCTACGATACGGCAAACGGTTTGTTTCGCGTCGAACAGGCGCACAACGATTATTTGCAAGTCCTCGCCGATACCGGCGTTGTCGGCGGCATCATCGCGGTCGCGTTTTTCGTGATGCTGTTTCGCACGGGATTGAAGCGTGTGCGCGTCGCGGACAAGTATCGTCGCGGTGTCGCGGCGGGCGCGCTCGCCGGATGCGTCGCGGTGCTGATTCACAGTTTCTTCGATTTCACTTTACAGACGACCGCCAATGCCTTGTTGTTTTTTATCATCGTCGCGCTCGCCACACTCGACGCGCGGGTTGAAGAAAATAAACGACGCAAGAAACGAAGAAGCCGCCGCGAAGTTGATGATGAAATGAATGCGAACGGCGAAGCGGAAACGCCATTATCGTCGGCGTCCGTATCAACGGCGGCGGACGTTCAAGCGGCGATGTAAAGGCATGGTATAAAGTAAGAAGCAGTGTGAAGTCATTGAATGAGGTGAGAAGTGAATGCGAATACTTGTGACGGGCGGGGCGGGCTTTATCGGCTCACATTTGTGCGAACGACTTTTGAATGAAAACCACGAAGTTATCTGTCTCGACAACTTTTTCACCGGACGCCGCCGCAACATTCAAGCGTTGCTGACGAATCCGAATTTTGAATTGATTCGTCACGACATCATCAGTCCGGTGATGCTCGAAGTTGACCGGATTTACAATCTCGCGTGTCCCGCTTCGCCCGTGCATTACCAGTACAATCCGGTTAAGACGGTGAAAACCAACGTCATCGGGATGATTAACATGCTCGGCTTGGCGAAGCGCGTGCGGGCGCGAATACTGCAAGCTTCGACTTCGGAAGTTTATGGCGACCCGCACGTTCACCCGCAACCCGAATCTTATTACGGGAACGTCAACACGCTCGGCATTCGCAGTTGCTATGACGAAGGCAAGCGCGTTGCCGAAACTTTGATGATGGATTATCACCGCCAAAATAAAGTTGATACCCGCATCGCACGGATTTTCAACACCTACGGAACGCGAATGCTCGCCGATGACGGGCGCGTCGTCAGTAACTTCATCGTGCAGGCTTTGCGCGGCAACGAGTTGACGATTTACGGCGAAGGCAAACAGACGCGCTCTTTCTGTTACGTCAGTGATTTAGTCGAAGGCTTGATGCTGTTGATGGATGCGGACGGGGTGCATGACCCCGTGAACTTGGGCAACCCGACGGAGTTCACGATTGCCGAACTCGCGGAACAGGTCACGCAGTTGGTTAACGAAGCAAGTAATGAAAGCGGTGCGGGCGCGACGAATAAAAAAGCGTCGGTGCGTTATTTGCCGTTGCCGCAGGATGACCCGCAACAGCGTCAGCCCGACATCACGCGCGCTAAAGAGTTGCTCGGATGGACGCCGAAAGTTCCCTTGCGCGAAGGCTTGAAACATACGATTGAGTATTTTCGCCGCGCCCTCGACACAGACCAATCGGAAGCCGTGACGCCGATGCACCGCGAGATGACATCATAAGTTCCACACTTAAATCTTTATGACACAAGCTTCGTCGCCGCGCTCACCCGCGTCACTTGAATCAAACGCCGCATCAGCTTCATCGAACGAGTCTGCCGAATTGAAATCCGCGCACGCGATGACGTTGCCGCAGTTGTGTCTCGCGGCTTTGCGGCGTCATAACAAAGCCGATGCTATCAATCACAAACAAACGGATGAGTGGCTGAACGTCAGTGGGGCGGAGTTTATCCGGCGCGTGCGCCACGTCGCTTTGGGGTTGGCGCGGCTTGGAATCGAGCGCGGCGACCGCGTGGCGTTGATTTCGGAAAATCGCGTCGAGTGGTCAATCGCAGACCTTGCGATTTTAAGTCTCGGCGCGGTCAACGTGCCGCTCTACACGACGCAGGCTCCTGAACAGGTGCGCTTCATTCTCGCGGATTCGGGGGCGCGCGTGCTGCTGGTTTCAACACGCAAAATCTATCGTCACGCCGAACCCGGTATCAAACTCGTCGAGACGCTCGAACACATCGTGTTCTTTGACGACGATGCGGCGCAGGGCGTGCGCGACGCGCAATCTCTCGCGCAACTCGAAGCGGTAGGCAAGCAAGCCGACGCGGAAGACGATGCGGCTTACGAAAGATTTACGGGCGAAATTGAGCCGGACGATTTGGCGACGATTATCTATACGTCAGGCACGACGGGCGACCCGAAAGGCGTGATGCTGTCGCACAAGAACTTCGTCACCGACGTTGTTTCAATCGCCGGAACGCTGCCGATTTTCCCGACCGATACCGCGCTTTCGGTGCTGCCGCTGTCGCACATTTTCGAGCGAACATGCTTCTATCTTTTTTGTCACGCCGGTGTCAGTGTTTATTACGCCGGTTCGTTTGACCAAGTGGGAGCGATGCTTCAGGAAGTGCGCCCGACATTGATGACCGCCGTGCCGCGTTTGTTTGAAAAGGTGTATCACCGCATCGTCAAAAAAGGTATGGCGGCGGAAGGTGTGAAACGCCGCATCTTTCAATGGGCTTTGAAATGCGGTACGCGCTACGCGGAACTGCAAGACAAACGCGCCCGCATCGGCGTCTGGCTCGCGGCGCAACAACAACTCGCGGATAAACTTGTGTTCACTAAATGGCGCGAAGGCGTCGGCGGACGGTTGCGTTATTTCGTATCGGGCGGCGCGCCGCTTTCACCGCAACTCGCTTATGCTTTCATCGCCGCCGGAATCCCGATTTTAGAAGGCTACGGCATGACCGAAACGTGTATCACGTCGGCGAATCG
This sequence comes from Pyrinomonadaceae bacterium, assembly GCA_041743485.1. Taxonomy (GTDB): domain Bacteria; phylum Acidobacteriota; class Blastocatellia; order Pyrinomonadales; family Pyrinomonadaceae; genus JANDLT01. The sequence goes on along the minus strand of JBGTMR010000309.1, from coordinate 3,771 downwards.
TCCGGGCAATACGCGCGTCGGTTCGGTCGGCTTACCGTTTCCCGGTATCGAACACAAAATCGCGGCGGACGGTGAAATCCTTGTGCGCGGAGCGAACGTGATGCGCGGCTACTACGGACACCCGGAAGCGACGGCGGCTTCATTTACAGATGACGGCTGGTTTCAAACGGGCGATGTCGGGCGCATGGATGAGGAAGGGCGGCTCTATATCACCGACCGCAAAAAAGAGTTGTTCAAACTCTCGAACGGTAAATACATCGCTCCGCAACTCGTCGAAAGTTTTATCAAACAAAGCCCGTTCGTTAATCAAGTCGTCGTCGTCGGGGCGGGACGCAAGCAACCCATCGCCTTGATTGCTCCCGACTGGGACGCGCTGGAAGATGCGATGCGCGCTCAAGGATTGCCGATTCCGCAGACACGCGAAGCATGGAGTCGTGACGCGGCGGCGGTGCGCGTCGTGCAGCAGGATGTTTCCGCCTTAACATCGGGACTTGCCGATTATGAGCGCGTGCGCCGCGTCGCGTTGTTACCGGAAGAGTTGACGATTGACGGCGGGGAAATGACACCGACGCTCAAAATCAAACGCCGCGTCGTTGATGAACGATTCGCGTCGTTAATCGAAAGCATGTACGAAAATAGTGGATAACGGATAGTGGATAGTGAAAAGCCTTTGTCTGATGCCTTACACTATCCACTATCCGTTATCCGTTATCCGTTATCCACTGTAGTGAGTGCGGCGCGGGTGAATTGAAAAGCAGTGTGCGGGCGAGGGCGTAAAGGTGCGCGGGCATCGGCACGATTTTGGGTTCGCAGTCGGGAATTGAGGCGGCGGTATCGGCGGGCGGATGATGCAAGAGCAACTCGAACTCCGCGCTGCAAAAGTCGCATGTTGCGAGATGAAGCGCGGTGTGTTCAAGCATTAGATTTGAAACGGAAGTCGCGCGTGATGCGTTTTGCGTTCGGCAATCTCGATAGTAATTTAACAGTTGATAACAGGACGGGCAGGACTTGCTTTTACCGAAGACGCGGGTTTCCCGGTCGTGCTTAACGCTCTGATGTGTGTCTGTCCGCTCTATGTCACAACGCATCTTAGTGTCTCTCCGTCATAAAGTTTCAATTCCTGATTCTGTAATGCTCCAGCGAAATTTTTTGCATCGGTAATAGCAAAAAATTTCAATGCTCCGGCTTATCACCTGACGGTCGAACGTGTCGGTTAGAAATCGTTGCGTCACTAATGCATGGCATGGAGTCGGGCAAAACTCGACCCAAGCACGGTCGGCGGACGTTCTTTCTGTGTGGCAATGTGTGAGGTAAGGAAATCCGGTTGCATCAAAGGCTTCCCGAAGTAAGAAAATTACAAGAAGCCTTCGTTCCGATGTCTTTACAGTAAAAGCATCAATACGCGGCGGCTTCCACAACTTGACAGGAGAAAGTTAAACAATTTTTAAGCACAACGATTTTTCGCGTGACAACGCTGAAAACGACGCGAACGACACGGATATAAAAACATGTTGCTCATGTCTCCCATAATTGGTAACATCCAAAAGCGTCGAAGCTGCTACGGCAAATTCGATTCCGATCTGTCAGACGCGCACTGCCATCTCCCCATCCGGTTTTTCCATCCACACGGTCATCAACATTGAAGCCGGAGACCAATCTACTGCAAGGCGCGTGAAATCCCATCACACACAAATTGTTCGCCGCAGACGGTCAAATCCTTTCGGATTACGCCCGTCCCCATCAACGTCGCACCGCAGTCATCCGTCTGCGTTCAAGACAATGATAAGCGGAGATGCCGCCGGTAAGTTTTTCCATTTCAATTCCCCACCTTTACGATTAACCCGCGCGCTATTCCCATTGCGCCATAATCCGTTCCCACTAAATTAGGTTGATATGCCTGCAACATTCGCTAACTACCATCGCCCATCCAAAGACTCGGCAGAACGCTTCGCCGATGCACCATCGCTCACACTCGACACGGTGGATGCGGAAGACGTTGCTGATGAACTGCTCGAAGTTTCAGCACCCGCCGCCGTCGAAAAAACCGCAACCTCACGCACGCGCACCGCACGCGGCAACTGGCTCAATGCGTTGCGCCGCTCGGATGTCAAAGCACTGTGGACGGAACTCCATCGTCTGGTGTGTTATCACCCGCTTGTTCGCGCGTCGTGGAGTGCCGGATTGTTGGTGGAAACCGACGCCCATTCCAACCGCGCGAATGCCAACGTGGATTTGACGCAAGAGCTTTTCGTCACTCTGTTGAGCAAGCAAAGGTTTCAGCACTATCTCGATACAGGGATGACGGATGCGGAAATCGAATGTGAAATCGGGCAGATTGAACTCACCAATCTACTGACGGCGGAACTACGCAAGCGTCACCCGGAATCTTACCGTCTCGCGCGTCGCATCTCGACCATCATTCAGACCAGCCCGAACTTTCGCCGCTTCGATGTAAGCAACGAAAAATTCTTGGCGGGCGAAGAAGAACCGCATCGCCGTCTTGCCGACCGCGTGTATGGTTTGAGCGAATGGCAGCACGGCAAACCGCGTCGCGGCGCACATGACATGGATCGGCGCGCACATCTGATTCCGATGCGCGCACGCGATACGCGGCTCGTCGGCTGTACGGGAGACGCGCAAATCATCATCAGTAATGCCGATTTAGAAAACCTCATCGTCTCGATTCTCGAAGCGATAGATGCACCGGCTGATGTGCGCGCATTGCGCGGTTTAGTGATGGCGCGCTTGCCGGTGATGGATATTTATCTTGTCCCGCTTGGCGGCGACGATGACGATGATGATAAAAAGCGCGTCTTCGAGCCGGTGGATTTAGGGGAAACGCCAGAACAGGGTTTGCTGCGCCGTGAACGCGAAGACGCGGCGGCGAACCGCGTCGAAGGCTTTCTCAAGAGTCTGCATCAAACGGTGCGCGGTAAGACGAAGCAGTATGAGCGTATGCTCGGCGTGTTGTGGTATTGCTATTTGAATCCCGACCAGATAACGCAACTCGAAGCCGCCGCGCGGCTCGGCGTTTCCGATTCGCTGATTTCCGATTACCGTCGCCGCATCGAAGCGGAACTGCGCGCCCTCGCGTTCGGTGAACTCGAAGAAGCGCGCCGCTTTGAACGCGCTCTGTGTGAACACATCGAAACACTCGTGACGGGCGATATGACGGGTGACATGACGAACGATGTCGGCATCGCCGTTTGAATCTATAAACCTTCAGCCTTCGCGCGTCGTCCGGTTGACACATCAAGCCGCGCATCGCTTCGCGCACAACGGATTGCGCGTTAGGATGCGGGCTTAGTGATGCTTTATTCTTTCTTTGAGTTAAGTAACTCACCTTACGCGGTTTTGACTTTAGCCGCATTCAAGCGGCTTTCCGCGAAGCGGCACTTAGCCACGCGGTTTATCGCGTGGGCAAACGGCGTAAGAATCTAAAGGGCATTTTAACGTCCTTTTGAAAGTCGGTTTTAGCCGGATGCTAAAGCGGGCGTGGGAAGGACGTTAAAACGCCCTTGAATGTTCAACTCGCGCTCCACCCAGCCGTCAAACGACTGGTCTAAGTGCCGCGAGGGCGCGGAAAGCCCGATAGAATCGGGCTAAAAACCAAAACTGCGTAGGGTGAGTTAAGTCGTAAAATTATGTCGCAATTTTTATCACTAAAAAATCTTAAAGAGTCATCAATCAATCACCGCGCATGGTGGCTTGTTCTCGTGTTGTGTCTGCACGCTCTGACTTCGATTGATTCGCGTGCCGCGACCTCACCGC
>JBGTMR010000308.1:0-2792 GCA_041743485.1 Pyrinomonadaceae bacterium | reverse complement strand
CAATGTGCAGGCGTCCGAGCGTCTTTACACCAAACGTCTCAGGCGTGAGCGCGATGTCGCGGTCGCGTTTCTGCTTGACCAATCTTCTTCGACCGCGCGCACGATGGGGCGGCATCCGCTTCAACCTTATACGAATCCGGGTCGCCGTATTATCGAAATTGAAAAAGAGGGTTTGGTGTTGATGAGCGAAGCATTAGAGTCCGTCGGCGACGCTTACGCGATTTACGGTTTCACCAGCGAAGGGCGGCGCAACGTCCGTTTTTACGTTGTCAAAGATTTCGATGAGCGGCTTAACGATGAAGTCGAGCGGCGCATCAGCGGCATCAACTTTCAACACAACACGCGGCTTGGGGCGGCGATTCGCCACGCCGCGATGCGCCTCGCGCAACACGAAGCCCGCACGCATCTGCTTATCGTCTTAACCGACGGCAGACCTTACGACCACGATTACGGCGACGCCGCTTACGCCCGCGAAGACACGCGCGAAGCCCTCAGAAGCGCGCGCCTTTCCGGTGTCACGCCGTTCTGCATCACGATTGACCGCAACAGCGAACAGGAATTGAAAGACTTATACGGCGAAGTCGGCTACACGATTATTGACGACGTGATGAGCCTGCCGGAACGTATGCCGATGATTTATCGAAAACTGACAACGTGAGAGCAGTGGTCAGTGGTCAGTGGTCAGTGGTCAGTGGTCAGTGTGGTGTCTCACAATTTATGCTGGGCAGATTTGCTGCTCACGAAAGACCGATAAACATTAGGCTTAATGATTAACCACGAAGCGCAGCATAAAATCTGAGACACGACCAGTGGTCAGTAGGAGAAGTCGGATGAAGGTTCAGAGCTATCGTCAGTTGATTGTGTGGCGGAAGGCGATGGAGATGGTGAACACTGTGTATGAAGCAACGCGGACGTTTCCACGCGATGAGATATACGGATTAACGAGTCAGTTGCGGCGGGCGGCGGTGTCCGTCCCGTCCAACATCGCGGAGGGACAGGGGCGCAAATCAACCAAAGAGTTCGCGCATCATTTGAGCATCGCGTATGGCTCACTGATGGAAGTGGAAACACAAATCATCATCTCCGGCGACCAACATTACCTTTCCCCCGCACAATCCGAACGATTACTTGACATGACCGCCGAAGTCGGACGACTCCTCAACGGCTTGCTTAACTCACTGAAAACTACCGACTAAATACTGACCACTGACCACTGACCACTGACTTATGAATCAAACACTTTACGATTGCATCGTCGTCGGCGCGGGTCCCGGCGGACTCAGCGCGGCGTTGTTTCTCGCGCGTTACCGTTTGCGCGTGTTGACGTTTCACCACAACAGCCCGCGCAATATCTACTCGCACGGCGTACACGGCTTTCTCGGTCATCACAACATTTTGCCGTCTGAACTTTTAGAGCGCGGACGCCAAGAGGTGACGACGCACGGCGGGTTAATCGTCGAAGGCTGTGTCACGAAAGTCGAACGCATTACGGATGAACATTTCCGCGTCACATCGGGCGGCGGGGCGATTGTCGAACAAAGCTTTGACGCGCGTCGCATAGTTTTGGCGACGGGCTTGCGCGACCTGACGCCGGATTGTCAGGGCTTCGCGGATTTCTACGGGGCGAGCGTTCATCACTGCCCCGATTGCGACGGTTTTGAGGTGACGGATAAGCGCGTCGCGGTGCTTGGGCGCGGCAAAGATACGGTCGGCTTTACGATGAAGATGATGACGTGGACGGACAAGCTGACGCTTATCACCAACAAGGAAGCGGGCGACATGACGGACGAGCATCGCGCGCAACTCGAAAAACTCGGCGTCGAGATTATCGAAGACCGTACTCTCGTGAGGCTTGACGGCGACATCGAAAATAAATCCTTGCAGCGCGTCTATTTCGATGCGGGCGAACCGCTCGAATGCGACGCCCTGTTTTTCAATCTCGGAACCGAACCCGCCAGCGATTTACACATTCAACTCGGCTGTCGGTTTGACGATGAATGCGGACTCGTGTGGGTTGACGACACGCAACAAACCAGCGTCAAAGGCGTGTTCGCCGCCGGAGATTTAACCCCGCATTCGCAACTCGCTATCGTCGCCGCCGCCGAAGGAGCAATGGCGGCAATCCACATTCACAAAGAATTGATACCGGAAGAACGGCGGGTGTGAGGTGGCGGATAGTGAATTGTTAAACTCGTCTTTTGACTATTCACTACTTCGCTTTCAACATCACGTCGTCGAACGGTCGCCCGCACGCTTGTCGCTGATAGGTACTGGTCGGTATATGATTTTCATGTTCACATAAATAAAATGTTGGTGCTATCATTCGTCTATGATGATTGCCAGCGTTCTTCAAACTCTGACAGCACTTGAAGCACACGGGGCGGCAAGTATGTTTCTGAGCGATAACATGCCGGATCGCTTCTGTGCGACAAGCCCGTCGTTCGACAAGACAGCCGACTATTGGCGCGTGCGTGTCATTCTCTCTTATCCGTTCATCGGTTCAGTCGGCGAGGTTGGCGAAATAATCATCAGTTCCACATCAGAAGAAATACTTTCGCACACTCCGCTCGACGAGATGCGGTCGCGCGCACTCAGCCTTTACGAACAACACCGTGAAGCAATCGAAGCCGCATTTTCACAATCAAGAAACTCCTATATGCCGCGCACACCAAGAAGTGGATTCTTACCCGGATAGCGCATAGAGCCTTCCGTTACTCCAGCCATACCCGAACTTCTCAAGAAAGTTGACCGTGTGCTGCTTCGTTGTTTGATAGTAGTCGTTGATTGCTTGG
>JBGTMR010000307.1:0-4521 GCA_041743485.1 Pyrinomonadaceae bacterium | reverse complement strand
AATCACGCAAAAAATATCGCACATCTTTCGCCCGTCGAGCGCGTTGATAAAACCTCCAATTGCTTATGCTTCCATGCGCTACGGAATTAACTTCTATTGGCATCGCATCTTGTCAGCCCGATAACAACAAATGTGTGTAGTGCGCGTTGCCGTCATCTGCGATTACCTCGAAGAAGGTTGGGAGAGCATGAACTTGGTCGGTGATTCTTTGGTCAAGCATCTGAACAAAGATTATACGAGCAAAGTACAAGTGCAACAGATTCGTCCGGTGATGCAAAGACGTTTGAGTCGCGTGTCGGCGGGCGGGGAAGCGCGCAATGCCGACCGTTTTATCAACCGGTTTGTTGATTACCCGAATGCTTTACGCGAGTTACGGAAGGCTCAAGGCGAGTTTGATGTTTATCATCTCGTTGACCATAGCTATAGCCAACTCGTACATCACCTACCGTCTGAGCGCACCGTTGTGACGTGTCACGACCTCGACACGTTCCGGTCAATCTTGGAGCCGCATAGCGAAGCGCGTTCGTGGGCGTTTAGGGCGATGACGAAACGCACGTTGAGCGGGTTTCGGCGGGCGGCTTATGTCGCGTGCGACAGTCAAGCCACGTATAACGAAGTTGTCGGGCATAAACTTTTGCCTGCGGAGCGCGTGTCGGTTGTACCGCTTGGCGTGCATCCGACTTGTTCGCCGGAATGCGATGCGGAAGCGGATGCGGAAGCCGAACGGTTGCTCGGAGTTGCCAATCAGACAATCGAAATTCTGCACGTCGGAAGCACGATTGCGCGGAAGAGAATTGACGTGCTGTTGGATGTATTCGCGGGGGTGCGAAAACGGTTTCCGGGTGCGCGTTTGATTCGTGTCGGTGGCGTGTTCACACGGGAGCAGCAAGAACAAGCCGAGCGACTCGCGTTAAACGATGCAATCGTTTCGCTGCCGTTTATCAATCGCCGTGTGTTGGCGGCTGTTTATCGTCGCGCGGCGTTGGTGGTTTTGCCGTCGGAGCAGGAAGGGTTCGGTTTGCCGGTGGTCGAAGCGATGGCGTGTGGGACTCCGGTGATTGCGAGTGACTTGAGCGTGCTGCGCGAAGTCGGCGGCGGGGCGGCGGAGTATGGCGCGACGGCTGATAATGAGGCGTGGATTGAAATTGTGATTCGTCTGCTGAATGAAAGAAGCAGCCTGTCATGTGCGTGGGAAGCGCGGCGCGCAAGTTGTCTCGCGCAAGCGGCGAAGTTTAGTTGGGCGACATACACGAATCGCATGGTGGAGATTTACCGGAATATCGCGGCTCGCTAAAATTAGTCTGGGATTGAAATTGTGATGTCGAAAAAAGCACTGATAACCGGAATCACGGGTCAAGACGGCAGTTATCTTGCGGAGCATTTGCTGTCGTTGGGGTACGAAGTTCACGGCATCGTGCGGCGGGTCGCGCTCGAAGACGCGACGCGGCACTTTACGCGCATCGCGCACTTGCTTGACCGCTTGCAGCTTCACGCCGCGAGTTTGGAAAGTTATCCGAGCATCTTTCACGTCATTAGTCGGCACGACTTCGACGAGTGTTATCACCTCGCGGCGCAGTCATTCGTCGCCGAGAGTTTCGCGGACGGCTTCTCGACGATGAACACGAATATCAACGGCACGCATTACATGCTCGCCGCGTTGCGTGAATTGCGTCCCGGTTGTCGCTTCTATTTCGCCGGTTCATCGGAGATGTTCGGGAAGGTGAGGGAAGTACCCCAACGCGAAGACACGCCGTTTCACCCGCGCTCGCCCTACGGCATCAGCAAAGTCGCGGGCTTTCAATTAACGCGCAACTACCGCGAAGCTTACGGCATGTTTTGCTCGAACGGGATACTGTTTAATCACGAAGGCGCGCGGCGCGGATTCGAGTTTGTGACGCGCAAAATCACTTCGACGGCGGCACGCATTAAATACAATCTGGCGAATGAATTGCGGCTCGGAAACCTCGAAGCGAAACGCGATTGGGGACACGCCGCCGATTATGTGCAAGCGATGTATCTCATGTTGCAGCACGACACGCCGGACGATTTTGTGATAGCGACGGGCGAGACGCACAGTGTGCGCGAGTTTTGCGAATTGGCGTTTGCCGAAGTCAATCTCGATTACAAAGATTATGTGAAAGTTGACGAGCGATTTTACCGTCCGGCGGAAGTGGAACTGCTCGTCGGCGATGCCAGCAAAGCCCGCCGTGTGCTTGGTTGGCAGCCGACGCGCACGTTCAAAGATATTGTCAAAGAAATGGTGCGCGAAGACGTTGCCGCGCTCAACGCTAAATAGTGGATAACGGATAGTGGATAGTGGATAGTGAAGAAATGGTAATCAAGAGTTGAACACGCATGAGATTTAATGTGGATGTTAGCCCACAACCCTCTTGTCTTAAACTATCCGTTATCCACTATCCGTTATCCACTACCCACTAAAAACCGTCCCGCCAAAGAAAACCTCATGTCTTCAAATTATGCTCCGGCAAAAGCGGTTGACGCCGAATCTTTTCCGTCTCTCAAACGCGGGGTGGTGACGACGAGCGGCACGCGGTCTATGCGCGTGTTGCAAGTCGGCAAATACTATCCGCCGCACAGGGGCGGCATGGAATCTCATCTGCAAACGCTGTGCGCGCGGTTGAAGCACTCGATGGATGTCGAAGTCATCGTCGCCAATACCGAACCGCGCACGGTTGAAGAAACGATTGACGGCATCAAAATCACGCGCGCCGGATGCGTCATGAAGTTGGCTGCCGCCCCTGTCTGCCCGGCGATGGTGCGGAAGATTCGCCAATCGCCAGCCGATCTCATACACATTCACTTGCCGAATCCGACGGCGATTCTCGCCTATCTTGCGAGCAATCATCGCGGGCGACTGGTCTTTACTTACCACAGCGACATCGTGCGACAGAAATACTTGAGTCGCGGTTTCGACCCGGTGTTGCGTTACGCACTCGACAAGGCGGAAGCGATTATTGCTTCGTCGCCCAACCTGATTGATGCGTCGAGCGTGTTGAAAACTTTTCGTCATCGTTGTCACGTCATTCCTTTCGGCATCGAAACCAAAACTTTCGCGGCGGCGTGTGAAACGAAAGTGCGACGGATACGCGAGCAGTTCGGTTCGCGTTTAGTTCTCGGTGTCGGGCGGCTCGTCTATTATAAAGGGTTTGAATTTTTAGTGCGTGCGATGCAGCACGTTGACGGCAACTTGCTTATTGTCGGACAGGGACCGTTGCGCGAACACCTCGTGAATCTCGCCCACGCGCACGGCATCGGCAACCGCGTTACCTTTTTAACCGACGTGAAAGACGTGACGCCTTATTATCACGCCGCCGATGTTTTCGCCCTGCCTTCGATTGCGCGCAGCGAAGCCTTCGGCATCGTTCAACTCGAAGCGATGGCTGCCGGAAAGCCCGTCGTCAATACGCAATTGCCGTCGGGCGTGCCGTTCGTCTCCGTTGATAAAGTCACGGGGCTGACCGTGCCGCCCGCCGACGCCGAAGCACTCGCCGGGGCGATTAACCGTCTGCTCGACGACCCACACCAGAGTGCGGCTTACGGGCAAGCGGGCAAAAGCCGCGTGGCGCAAGAATTTGACCTCGACTTGATGATGCGAAACACAACCGAACTGTACGAAAAAGCTTTGCGATGAAAGATTGTTGCAATGTGAATCGTCGAAGATTATTGCCAATCATTCTTGCTCGTCGAGCCTGAGCGCGACGGAGTTCATGCAATAGCGCAAGCCCGTCGGCTTCGGTCCGTCGTTGAAGACGTGTCCGAGATGTGAACCGCATCTGTCACACACGACTTCCGTGCGGGTCATGCCGTGGCTGCGGTCAACATGCTCCGCCACACTCGCAATGCCGATTGGCTCGAAGAAACTGGGCCAGCCGCAACCGGCGTCGAACTTCGCATCCGACCTAAACAACGGGTTGCCACACGCCGCGCACTTGTACACGCCTTCCTTTTCCGTCGCGTTATATTCGCCCGTAAATGGTCGCTCCGTTCCACGTTCACGCAACACACGATACTGCTCCGGGGTAAGTTCCTGCCGCCACTGCTCATCGGTCTTGGTAAGTTTCTCAGTCATCGGTTCTCCTAAAATTCTCACGTTTTCTTTAACATCATTTGAGATTTAGATACACCGCCGGGCGAAAGCGTTCGTCGCGGTTGCCTTCCGGGACACTGCCTCTCGCCGTTGGCGGAAAGATTCGGCGGCGGCACGTCACCGGTCGCTTGAGTGCGTGAGTGTACAGATACCGCTGTGTTTGGTAAAGATTTGGTTTTTCGTACAGATTCAAATTTTTGTACAAACGATCCGATGTGTTTGAGTCGAAGTAATTTATTTATGCATAACCTTTTAGCAAATCGCGGTTAATGTTGCCAAGCATTGTGATTGCACGCCGTTTGCGTGAACTTCGTTTGTTATCACGCGGAACTAAAATTCACCGGGAAACCCAAATCGTTTGACAACTCGCCCCGGTCGTAGATAATAGCCGCACGTGAAGTTAAACGGTTACT
>JBGTMR010000306.1:0-12031 GCA_041743485.1 Pyrinomonadaceae bacterium | reverse complement strand
TCAGCACCGACGAGCGGGCGAGAGAAGCCTTGCCTCAAGTGCTGTTTGAAGAATATGGCTCAACTCAACCAACGCTCAGGACTTTCAGTCCGTTAGGAGGAAACCACCACCTTTGAGGTGGTGGAGCTTCCGCTCATTTTTCGGGGACAGAAATCGAAAAGAAAGTAAGCGATAAAGATACACTCCGCAAGCAGTGGGAAGAAATTTGGGAAATTTGCTTGAAAGACCAATCGGGACAATTGCCCGGCAAGACAATTATTTTCGCCATGACGCAGGCGCACGCCGAAAGATTGATGATTGTTTTTGAAGAGATGTTTCCGCAGTTTAAGGATTTGGTTCGCGTTATTACTTCGGACACGGAACGAGTTCGGGACGGCGCTTGGGGCGAAGGATTGATTACGCAATTCAAAAAGCGCGACATGCCGCGCATCGCCATTTCGGTTGATATGCTCGACACCGGAATTGACGTTCCCGAAATTGTCAATCTTGTTTTTATGAAGCCCGTTCGCTCACGAATCAAGCTCGAACAAATGATAGGACGCGGCACAAGAAACAATGAAGCGTGCCGTTATCATTACCGTTTGCCAGACGGAAAGAAGACCGAATTTAAGGTAATTGATTTTTGGGACAATGACTTCAACAAAAAAGCCGAAGAAACCGTAAAACAAACAGTTCCCGTTCTGGTAACTATTTTCAACACGCGGCTTAATTCCGCAAGACTTTATCTCAACCGACAAGGTGCGGAAGATTTTCAGGAAATCATCGCAGATTTGCGTGTAATGGTTGAGCGTATTCCGCGAGATTCTTTTCAAGTAAAAAGGATTTTGCCGCAAATCGAAGAAATCTGGAAAGATGCTTACTGGCAGTTTTGGAGTCAAAGCAAGCTGGATTTTTTGCGATTGAAAATTGCGCCGCTTCTTCGATTCGTGCCGAATGTTGATGTTGCCGCCGAAGCTTTTACAAGCAAACTCGAAAGATTGAAATATCAAATTCTGACTTCAAAGGATACGGAAACGACCGTTCAATCAATTCAAGAAGATGTTAGCCGATTAACGCATCTGTCTTTGGACAAACCGCAGTGCAGAGAGTCAGCAGAAATCTGTATGTCCGGTCAAATTCACAGCGCAAGCCCGAAGCAAATCAACCAAATTATCCGCCACCTTGCGCCTGAAATGAAAAACCGGCGCGATAAGGATAATACTTTTATCACGCTCGATTTGCCTGATTATATTGCGATACGCGGCTACATCACACTGAGCGAAGGCGGCGAACGTATTTTCGTCGAGCAATACCGCGAGCGCGTCGAGCAAAAGGTAAATTCATTAGTCGAGAATCATCCGACGGTTTTAGCCATCCGGCGGGGCGAAGCGGTATCCGACGAGCAGCTCATTGCGCTCGAAAAAGTTCTGCGTCAAACTTTGAGTGCGGCTGATGTGCAACTGACAAAGGACAACATTCGCAAGGCTTATGGTTTTCGTGTGAACAGTTTTCTCGGCTTCATCCGTCAACTGCTTGAACTCGAATCTTTACCGAATTACGAAACCATCGTCGCCCGCAAGTTTGAAGAGTTTTCCGCGCAGCATAATTACACGGACGAGCAACTGACTTTCCTGCGCGCCCTTCAAAGCGAGTTCTTACGCAAGGATAAACTCGAAGAAGTAGACCTTTACGATTCAAACGCGATCAGACGTTTTGGCAATAATGCGGTTGACCGGCTTTTCACCGAAAGTGATAAGGCCAAGATTTTGCAATTCACACAACAAATAGTCGCTTGAATTTGAGGTGAAGGACAAATGTCTTGGGAAAGCATCGGAAGTGTAGATACGGGACAGTTACCGGGCGACGAAGATTGGATTGAATTCTGTCAAAAGCTGGCTATCCAATACATCAAGTTGGTTTGCGGTGAACCGCCGCTCGGAGCAACGCTTGGGATAATGTCTCACGACCATGATCTAGGCTCTTACACATCAATCGGGGTTTACTCTGATTATTCCATGCCTTCTGATTATGTAACGGACTGTGAAAACGCGCTTTATGTTTTTGATTCAGCCGTTTCTTGGGACGAACTGAAAGAATTATATGAAAAGCATTTTTCTGATGTAGATGAAGACGAAGAAACCGACGATGACCTTGAGTAACAATAAAACATGCTGACAGATTCAAAACTGCGTTCACAGGTAAATGCCATTTGGAACAAACTTCACTCCGGCGGTTTGCCGAATCCGCTCGATTCCATCGAACAGCTTTCTTACCTGCTTTTCTTAAAACGCATTGATGATGAAGAGAAGCAGCGCGAGCAAAATGCGCGGCTTCGCAAGCAGGAGTTTGAGCCGCTATTTGCCGATGAGAAATTACGTTGGGGCTATTGGACGAACCTTCCGGCGACGGATGCCTTGAAGCACGTTAAAGAAAAAGTATTTCCTGAACTGAAAAAGATAGGCAGCAGCGAAAGCTCGTTTGCGATTCAGATGGAGAACGCCGAGTTCAAAATCAACAAGGCGAATCTGCTGGTCGAGGTTTGTAAAGCGATTGATGAGATGCACATCTCGCAATATAACCATGACGTGCAGGGCGACCTTTACGAATATCTTTTGGGTTATCTGAACATCGCCGGGCGCAACGGGCAGTTTCGCACGCCGCGCCACATCATACGGATGATGGTGCAGATGATTGACCCGAAGGTGAATGAGAGAATCTGCGACCCGGCTGCCGGGACGTGCGGCTTTCTGGTCAACGCTTATCAATACATTCTCGAAAAGAATACGAGCGCGGGGATTCTCACTTACGACGAGGAAGGATTGCCGCACAACCTTGCGGGCGATCTGCTCGATGAACGAAGCGAGAAGTTTTTGCAGACCGAAGCCTTGACCGGATTCGACAGTGATTCGGGGATGACGATGCTGCGGATCGGTTCGATGAACCTGATGCTGCACGGCATCAAGCACCCTCGGTTTTTCTACAACGACACGCTCGCGAAAACCTACACGGAAGAGCGTCGTTACGATGTCGTGCTGGCGAATCCGCCGTTCAAAGGCGCGATGGATGCGTCTTCAATCGGCGAAGATTTGCCCGCCAACGTGAAGAAGACCGAGATACTTTTTCAGCATCTTTTCTTGCGTATCTTGGAGATGGGCGGGCGTTGCGGCGTGATCGTGCCGGACGGCGTGCTGTTCGGCTCGTCGAACGCGCACGTTGCGATTCGCAAAAAGTTGATTGACGAAAACCGGCTCGAAGCCGTCGTTTCGATGCCGTCGGGCGTGTTCAAGCCTTACGCCGGAGTCTCGACCGCCGTGCTGATTTTCACCAAAGGCGGCGCGACCGATAGGGTTTGGTTCTACGATATGCAGGCGGACGGGCTTTCGCTCGACGACAAGCGGCAGAAGATTAGCGACAACGACATCCCCGATATTTTGGAGTGCTGGCGCAATCGCAAAAACGCGGAGTTTTACAAAGCCCGCGCGTGCCGCCTCGCTGAATTGAAAACGGCGGTTGCGCCGTTGAAAATCGAGAGATTGAATTTGCAGCGCGACATCAACCGTCTGACGTTTGAAAGCGTGATTGCCGCGCCCGACGACGAGACGGCGCGCATCGCGCTTGAGACCGAAGAGCGGAAGCTGGCTGAACTAAATGAACGCATCGCGCCGTTGCAAAAAGAGATTGACCAGCTCGGTAATCAGTTCTGGGTTGATAAGAAGCAGATTCAGGCGAACAAGTACGACCTTTCCGCCAGCCGTTACCGCCAGATCGAAGCCGACGAGACATTTTACGAAGAGCCGAAGGTGACGCTTGAAAGATTAGGTTTATTGGAAAATGTTATGATGGATGAAACCTCAGGCTTAATACAGGCTATCGAATGAATGGAGAAAGCGACCCATGCCTGAATCCAACTTAGACCCTCAGACGAATTTTAAAGTGCGCCGGACAAGCATCAAAACTTGGCTCACGCCGGAAACGATGTCGCCGCTCGGCAAAGAATTATTCGAGATTGCAAAAGACCTCGAAGAATCCGATGAGCCTGCTTTCGACGAACATGCGATTGAGCAGGAATTGAAAAGACGGCGCGGCTTCCAATGAATCGAAAACAGCAAAAAATCTTAGCCGCCATTTTTACAAAGCCTACTTTGGCGTCAATCAGTTTTTCGGACATTGAAAAGTTATTGGTTTCATTAGGCGCGGAAAAGATTGAAGGAAGCGGTTCAAGAGTCGCTTTCGTGATGCCGAATCATTTGAAGTGGGAAGCGCACCGCCCGCATCCGAATAAGGAAGCTAAGAAATATCAGGTTGAATCGGTTCGGGAATTCTTAGAGAGGTTAGACATCAGCGATGAATAATACGATGAGCTACAAAGGGTTTAAGGCGAAGGTCGAGTTTTCGCCCGATGACGAAGTATTTTTCGGACGAATAATCGGCATAGACGATGTGGTTACGTTTGAAGGTCGAACCGTTAAGGAGCTAAAAAAAGCGTTTGCCGAAGCCGTTGACTTTCACATCGAGGTTTGCGAAAAGACGGGTCAAAAGTTAAAGAAAAACTATTCGGGGAAACTGATGTTTCGCTTTGACAGCGAGCTTCACGCACGCATCGCCGCCGCCGCCGAAAGCAAAGGCAAAAGCATTAACGAGTTCGCCAAAGAAGTCTTTGAATCGGCAGTCAGCTAAAGCCCGCCGAATTTCTGGCGCGTATGGAAGAATGAAAACAGTCGCCCTATCTAAAATTACAGATATTATCAATGGGTTTGCTTTTGAATCAGAAGGATTTAACAGCAACGGTATTGGGTTGCCGATTGTTCGTATAAGAGATGTCGTTCGCGGATTTTCTAAAACGTATTATTCAGGCAGCTATAACAAAACTTATGAAGTCCAAAATGGCGATTTGCTGATTGGAATGGACGGCGAATTTAATATCGAACAATGGCAAGGCGGAAAAGCTTTAATGAATCAACGGGTTTGCAAGGTAGTCGCAAAAACGAATGTTTCCGACTTAAAATATCTGAAGTATAGATTGAGGCTTTTGCTAAAAGAAATTGAAGACAAAACGCCTTTTGTAACGGTGAAGCATCTTTCTTCCGACGACCTAAAAGAATCTGAAATAGAACTCCCAAAACTCGAAGAACAAAAGCGGATTGCCGCGATTTTAGACAAGGCTGACCGTCTGCGCCGCCAACGCCGTTTCGCCCAAACTCTTGCGGACTCTTTTCTCCAAGCCATCTTTATCAAAATGTTCGGCGACCCTGTGAGCAATCCGATGAATTGGAAATTCCGAAAAATCGACGATGGAATAGAATCAATGCAATATGGTCCGAGATTTTATAATGAAGTTTATTCGCCGACTGGTGTGCGAATCATTCGGATTACCGACTTGGATAATTTAGGCAATTTGAGTTTTGAGAATATGCCAATGATGGAAGTTTCTGATTCAGAAATAAAAAATTACTCACTAAACCTGTTGCGTGATAAGGCAGCTTAACGAAAGACAAAGCTGCCGCTCAGTTCACTTGCGTTACAGTTGCAATCCGGTTCTTTGAAAGATACGGTCGTAAGCTCTCAGGTTGACTAAGCCCCCAACGATGGTCATCGTCTGGTCGTAATCTTCGTCACGATTTCGATAAGTTTCGGCGGCAATCCGGTATTTCTTGCGCCGCGAGAACGTATGCTCGATCTCAATGCGAGTGCTTGAGCGCAAGCGATTCAGCTTTTTTTGTTCGCGCGTGAGTGGATGGTTGCGCCGCGCACGCTCGTTGAGTCTGACCGTAATGGGTAAGCCCATCGCGCTCATCCCGTCAAAGCCGCTATCGCCATAGATGGTCACGCGATAATCTTTGAACTCCTCGCACAGTGAGCGCGCCGCGTGGTCATCCTTGAAGACTTTGAAGTCATGTGCGCGCCCGCCAACCGACGGGCTGTGGTCAACGATGATGCCGGAGGGTGTAGCGATCACCAGTTGTTTGCGCGTGTGTCGCTTCTTCTTCCCGGAGTAATCGCTCTTGCGTTTGGCCGGAGCTTTGGGTTTGCGCCTGGGCTGTTCGACGCCATCAATAATGAAGGTCAGTTCGGGATAAGCTTCGCAGAACTCGTCCACTGTGCCGATGCGCTTTTTTCGTCGCTTTTGCTCTTTGTCAGCCAGAGCCAGAATCCGTTGACGCGCCTTGTCCGGCACCGGCAGGACTGATTCGAAAACCGGGCGCATCAGTTGGATGGCACGGCAGACGACACTTTTATTTTCGGCACGGAAGAGCAGAGTCATAAACTCTTGAGTGAGATAGAGCCGATAGTAGAAGAGCAACATCAGCAAGCGGTCGGGCAGTTCGTTGGCGAACTGGGCGCCGCCACCAATCCGGCGCTGACGCTGCTTGCCGGTGACGACGACTTTGTGTTTGCGCCGCCGTTCGAATTTGTTATAGGCGTGCTCGAACTGCGGTAACAGTGTTTGAAACTGGTGCAGGTTCATGCCTGTGACCGAGAGAAATAGTTGCGGCTTACGGCTCAGTTTGCGGTAGAGGGACATATTTGATGGCTCCGTTGCTCAAACTTAGCGGTTGCAGCCTTATCACGCAACAGGTTTACTAAAACAAGGTGATTTAATTTTTGCCCGGTCGGGCGCAACAGTCGGAAAAACCGCTTTGATTCCCGAAAATGCTCCGGTTTGTATTGCTGGCGCTTATTTCATCACAATGCGATTCAAGAAAAACATCAATCCTGTTTTTGCTAGAAATCTTTTTGCCTCTAAACCTGTTCAAGCAATTATCGAACAAAAATCAAGACAGTCCGCGCAACAAAATTTCAGCGGACCCGGTTTGCGAGATTTGCCTTTACCGCTTCCGCCGCTTCCGTTACAAGAAAATTTCGCAGCCATCGTCCAAAAGTTTGAGCGCGTCCGCCGCCAGCAGCGCGAAGCCACGCGCCAAGCCGAACACCTTTTTCAAACCCTGCTCCATCGAGCCTTTCGCGGCGAGTTGTAAAATTAATTCATGCCGCCGAAATTTCAAATCATCGAAGTTCCCGACAATGTTCCACGCGAGCAGGAACAGATGGGAACGAAATTCAAGTTCTGGTATGAGGACAAAGAACACGGTTACTGTCTTTTCAAAGAAGGTCATCCAAACACCGGCGAAGATTGGGCGGAAAGAGTCGCTGCCGAATTATGTGAACTGCTTGAACTACCGCACGCCGTTTACAAGTTAGCAACTTGGCAAACCAGACGCGGCGTCATCTCGCCAAACTTTATCGGCGAGAATGAAAGCTTAGTTCCGGGCAATGAAGTCTTGTTTCGGCGAGATGCGAGCTATCCAAAACAGGAAAAGAAAACCAAGAAACATTCAATCGAAAATATCTTTACCACTTTTGAACCGCTCAAAGTTCAACTGCCGAAAGAATCCGCGCCGCCCGAAATCGTCACCGCGCAACAAATCTTTCTCGGTTACTTGATGCTCGACGCATGGATCGGCAACACCGACCGCCACCATGAGAATTGGGCTTTGATTCGCCATGTCGAAACCGGGATTTTGACCGATAGGCTTGCTCCCACGCATGACCACGCGGCTAGCCTCGGTGCAATCCTGCTTGACGAGCAACGCCATGAAAGATTAACGACAAAAGACCGGAACCGAAGCGTTGAGGTTTATGTCACCAAAGGGCGTTCCGCCATTTTCGGCAGCGAGACAGACACCAGGCCGCTGTCGATGATCGATGCCTTTCATGCGGCATCCACGCATAACCCGCAAGCATCAAAAATATGGCTCGAAAAGCTCGAAGGTGTTACGATTGAAGAAATAAAAGAAGTCTTTGAACGCCTCCCCGAAGAACGTATTACAGACACGGCAAAGGAATTTGCCATCCGTCTATTGGAGCTAAATCGCCGCCGCCTACTTGAGCCAAAAGGATAATGAGAAAACTGTTTCTAACCTGGCAGGATAAAGTAAGCCGACAGTGGTTTCCAATTGGACAACTGGTTTACGATGGCAAACTGTTCCAATTTTTCTATATCAAAGGCGCATTACAAGCGCATGAAGAGGCTGACTTTCAGCCGCTCGTCTCTTTTCCAGACTTCCGCGAAGTGTATGAGTCTGACGAGTTGTTTCCGATGTTCTCCAATCGCGTGATGCCCTCTTCGCGCCCCGAATACAAGCAGACAGTCGAATTTCTCAGCCTTCCCGAAGGGGGCAACGACCCGCTCGCTTTTCTGGCGCGTTCGGGCGGCGCAAAAGTCACCGATAACTTTGAAGTCTTTTGTTATCCAAAAGCGGAAAGCGGGGTATTTCACTTACATTTTTTCGCGCACGGTTTGCGATATCTTCCTCCGTGTTCGATTGACCGGATCAGCGAAATGAAGCGTGAGGATAGAATTTTTCTGGCGCACGACTTTCAAAACACTTTTGAATCAGACGCCCTGCAACTGCACACATCGGATAATTACATCGTCGGCTATTGTCCGAGCTATCTTCTAGACGATATGAATGAGATGCGACGAAATAAAGATATTAAAGTTTGCGTCGAAAGAGTTAATGACGAAACTGCACCTTTGCAATTCCGTCTTTTATGCCGCCTAACCTTTCCTCAAGTGCATAACTACCGACCATTCTCTAGCGGAAATTATGCGCCAGTCGTTGCCGAGATTGGCAGCATGATTACCGATTTGGATGTTACTTTTGCCTAACTGGCACACTCGGTTGAGTGAACGCTATAGGTGATTACCTAGTTAGAAAAGCCACAAGAATCAGAGTAGTTGAGCGTTGAAGATAAGCGTATAACTTGTATCACTATAGTGTCACAACTCAGCCAAACCAGTCTAAAGCCATCTTACTAAAGCACAATAGAATTTAAGAAACCATCAATAAAAACGCACTCTTATAGTCTCAACCCTACGCAACCAAACTCAAATTTTAGACTGGCAGTCATGAGGTCAGGGGTTCGATCCCCCTCGGCTCCACCAATCTCTTCAATAAAGTAGGGGCTACCGTGATGGTAGCCCCTACTTTATTTGAGTCGCTGTCGTGTGACGCCGGTTTGAAAATCATCTTTCCAAGCCTCTCAATCGCCGCGACGTGGCGTTTCGTGAAGATGGATGTCGGAGGCATATCTACCGGTTGGGGCGGAAGCTCGAAAGAGTCTTATCTCACCGTCTGCTTTTGGGGGCAAGGTTCATCTCCCCGGTCAAAGTAAAATCATCGATGAGACGCTACCCGCTCATTTCTTCAACAAATTTAGATGCGCTTGCCCGACGGAGGCACTTTGTTTGGGTTGACAACTAACCTGCCCGGCGTGTATTGTGCGCGTCTCTGCAACGTGTGTTTTGGATAATTCTCGTGTGTCTCCGACTCCACTTCATTTAACTTTTTATCCACGCACCTCCGGGCCAACTCTGTTTGTCGAAACGGAGCGCGGCTGTCAACGGTCAACATCGATTTCCGCGTTAGAGGAGTTTATGTTTATGCGTCGTTTGTTTCCCTTGTTGATGATTCTAACCGTCGTCGGCTTATCAATCCCCTTGCAGCCGGTGCGGGCGCAGTTTGGCGCGTCGAGCGTTGACGGTTCGATAGGTGCGAACGAGTACGGCGACCACGCCGACGGGCGGAATCGCCAGAGCACCGACACCACGCAGGATTGGTACATGACGTGGGACGAGAATAATCTTTACGTCGGCATCACGAACGCGAACCTGTTTGAATCAGCCGTCATCTACATCGACCGCAATCCGATTTCGCCCGTCAACGGCGGCGCGAACGTCGATGGGAGTCTCGCGGGGTTCAACTACGACAACACGAGCTTTGCGGCGTTGCCGTTTCGCGCCGACTTCGTGTCGTACATCAAGCACGACTATCGAGAGTTTCGCCGCGCCGACGGGGCGGGCGGGTGGTCGAACTCGACCGCCTACTTCGGCAATTTTGCCGACTCGTTTAGCGGCAGCGTGCGCGAGATTTCGATTCCGTGGAACGACATCACGGCGGGCGGCGGGCGTCCCGCGTCGTTCAACTTCTTCGGCTATCTCACGTCGAGCGGCGGCTACGTCTACGGGCAAGTGCCGAACAACAACCCCAACGCATTTATCGGCACGGGCGCGACCTACGCGCGTTACTACGCGGTTGACAGCACGGCCAACGGCGCGAGCACCAAGCCTTTCTCGCAGAACCGCACCAACGCGGGCGGCGACATCCAGTTCGACGGCCTGCGCCACGACAGTTTCGATAGCTACTATCGCAGCCCGTTCGGCGCGGTTCTCGGCGGGACGAGCGTCACCTTGCGTTTTCGCACAGCCCATCTCGACGTTGACGGCGTTAAGGTGCGCGTCTATGAATACGACCCGGCGACGGAGGCGACCGTCGGCCCCGTCGATCACGCGATGTCGTTTCTTGCGAACCGGACGGAGAACGGCACGCTCTACGACATCTGGAGTTTGACGCTCGCGACCCCTGTCAGCCCGCGCATTTTCTACTACAAGTTTCGCATCACGGATGCTTCGGACGTGGCCTTCTACAGCGACGCTTACGCGGACGACCACGACAATCTGAACCAGGGCGGCGAGGGCGCGGCCAGCGACAGCGAACCGTTCCCCGCCTTCCAGCTCACCATTTTCGACCCCGCGTTCGAGACCCCCGCATGGCTGCGCAACGCCAACGTCTATCAAATCTTCCCCGACCGTTTTCGCAACGGCGACCGGCTCAACGACTTCTGCGTCCCCGGCTCGACCGCGGGCTGCCCGACTTTTTACGGCGACCAGACGCCGCTCCCGCGCGCTCCGTGGAACACGGCCATCGGCGACCCGCGACAGCCCGGCGAGTTTCAAAACCAGTACGGAACGCAGTTCTTCGGCGGCGACCTCAAAGGCATCGAACAGAAGCTCGACTACCTGAAGAGTCTCAACATCGACGCGATTTACTTGAACCCGATCTTCCGTGCGCGCTCGAATCATCGCTACGACACGGATAACTATCTCGAAGTTGATCCTTCGCTCGGCGGCGACGCGGCGCTCGCTTCGCTCGTCGCGGCGGCGGACGCGCGCGGGATACGGCTCATCTTCGACGGCGTCTTCAATCATGCGTCGTCCGACAGTCTCTACTTCGACCGCTATCAACGCTACGCGACCGACGGCGCGTGCGAAGACCTCGCCTCGCCCTTCCGTAGCTGGTTCATCTTCAACAACAACAACGCGCCTTGCAGCAGCGCGGACTATCCGGCGTGGTTCGGTTTCGACAGCCTGCCGATTTTTGAAGAGAACGCCGCAGTGCGTGACTTTTTCTTTCGCGGCGCGCCCGACAACGTGACGAAACACTGGCTCGAACGCGGCGCTTCGGGCTGGCGGTTCGACGTGGCGACCGACCTTTCGCACAACTGGTGGCACGAATATCGCCCGTTCGCCAAGTCGTTCAAATCCGACGCCGCGCTCATCGGCGAGAACTTCCCCGACGCCAGCCAGTATCTCGCGGGCGACCAACTCGACTCGGTGATGAACTATCGCTTCCGCAAGAACGTGCTCGGTTTCGCGCGCGGCATCTTCGATTGGAGCGACAACGACAACAACGGCAGCAACCGCATACAGGCTCTCAGCCCGAGCCAGTTCGACCGCGCGCTGCGTGCGGTGCGCGAAGATTATCCGGAGCAGGCGACGCACGCGATGCTCAACCTGCTCGACTCGCACGACACCAACCGCGCGCTCTACGTGCTCACCTTCGAGGGCGACACCGGACTCAACGAGGCTAAAGAACGTCTCCGGCTCGCCGCGCTGTTCCAGTTCGCCTACCCCGGCGCGCCGATGGTTTACTACGGCGACGAAGCCGCGCTCAACGCGCCCTCGACCGCCAACGGCACGAACGGCGCTGAAGACGACCCGTACAACCGCGCGCCTTATCCGTGGTCTGACGAAGCGGGCGACACGGGCGTCTACGGCCCCGCCGACACCCAGACGGTCTCTTTCTACAGCACGCTCGCGCGGCTGAGAAAGCTGCACCCCGCGCTCCGCACCGGCACGTTTGAAACGCTCTTGACCGGCGACACGACCCCCGCTTCCGACGACAACAGCAGCTACGCCTTCGCGCGCGTC
>JBGTMR010000305.1:0-2728 GCA_041743485.1 Pyrinomonadaceae bacterium | reverse complement strand
GCGGAGTCGCGTTCCAATCTTCCTCAGAGATGCCGAAGTCTTTGAACATTGACGAAGAGCATAATCACAACCCGCAACAGCTGTCTATGCTGAAGTTAGCTGGTCAGCAGCATCTTTTCTTAAAAATAACTGAACGGTTACAATCGGGTATCGTGTAAGAATCTTCCTGTCGGAAACCAAGTACGTCGGTTAATTCTTTCGCCGTCGGCTCTAAGCGATGAGCTGTCAGCGTGATGTGATTTAAGCCGCGAATCGCCACTTCGACCGGCACAGGGCTTTCAACCCAAGGCGTCCCGCCCGCCACTTTCGCCGCTCCCTCTTCCGCGCCGAGCGCGAGACGCTGCCCTTCCGCATCGGAGAACAATAAAGCTGGGGTGATTGTTCCGCGAGCCGATCTCGCCATGCTCTACACCGTACTCTCCAAACCGTGCGCGCCACCACTCTAAAGCTTGCGCGTCAGGCACGCGCAAACCGATTTCAGAGATCGTGCCTGTGCCGTGACGACGCGGCGCGGCGAAGCCCCAATCGAAGAAAGGGAGTTCCGTGCCGGGACTTCCCTTCTCATCTCCATAAAACAGATGATAAGCAGATACGTCGTCTTGATTGACCGTCTTTTTCACCAAACGCAACCCAAGCACTTCGGTGTAGAACCGAAGATTCTCTGCTGCGTTTGCCGTCACCGCCGTGACATGGGGCAAACCTGTAAGCTGCATAACACTCCTCCTTGAACAATTATTTCGTTGTTAAAAATCACCCGGCTCGCCGTTCGGAGCATCTTATGTACTCGAATCCGTCGCGGCTCTCTTCGAGCAGAGTGACGAGAAGCCGCAAAGCAGCTCCGGCATCGTCTGCGATGTAAGACATTCATCGTCACCAAGCTGCTTGTTCGCTGCACGCACCTCGAAACACGATTGCAGGGTGATCGCGGGGCTGCCCACGACGCTTACATCGGTAAGCGAGAAACTCGAATGGTGCCACGGGCAACGCACCGTGTCGCCTTCGAGCGTGCCTTCGGCAAGCGGTCTGCTTAAGTGCGAACAGGTTTGGGCTATTGCGTAAATGTGTTCGCTACGGCGCACGAGCAGAACCGCGACGCCCTTCGCTTCAACGCGCCTCAACTTGTTTTCCGGCAAGTCGGCTTCCGCCGTCCGGTCTTGTCGCTTAATTAAATCAATTATCGTCTCTGTCACCATTATGATGGTTCTCCTCACAACAGTAAGCGAGTTATGAAAGAGGTCTAAAGCTTGTAAAGTCTCGCTTCCCAGCATCTTAGACTTATAAACGGCAAATCCTCATCCGTTGCGTGGAAATTTGATAATAATAATTGTTCAGCTTGCACATTTACAGGTAACTTGTAGGTGGTATCGCGGTTTGAAAAATTCAACAAGATTAGATATTTATCTACTTCGAGCTTGCGCGTGAAGGTGAAAACTGTTGAGTGTTGCGGGTCTAGGTCAATGTAGTCGCCGTAAATCAAGGCAGGATTTTTTTTACGCAACAGGATTAGTTTTTTGAAGAAATGGTAAACCGAATCTTGGTCATTGAGAGATTGTTCGGCGTTTATCTGTGTGTAATTCGGATTGACGGCAAGCCACGCTTTGGCGGCGCGTGTGAAACCCGCGTTGTGCGAATCGTCCCACTGCATCGGCGTCCGCGCGTGGTCGCGGCTCGTCCTGCACAAGTTGGCGATGTAGTCATCGGCTTCGACTTGATTGGTTAAGACTTCCGCCCGCCATGCGTTTTTGACTTGAATGTCGTCGAACTCCGCGATGCTTGTGAACGGGTAATTTGTCATTCCAAGTTCGTCGCCTTGATATATGAATGGCGTTCCTTTGAGCGTCAACAACATCATCGCCAAGAGTTTCGCCGAAGCCGTGCGATGCGGCGGTGAGTCGTCGCCGAAGCGCGAGACGACGCGCGGATTATCGTGGTTGGATAAAAAAAGCGCGTTCCAACAATGCTCATCCAACCCACGCTCGAAGCGCGTATAAATAGCTTTCAAATCGGGCAACGCCCACGCTTTCCAACGCCAGCTTTCATGGTCTAACTTCACGACATCGAACTGAAATACCATGTTCAGTTCTTCGCGTCTTTCGTCCACGAGCAAAGGTGTTTCCGCGAGCGAAACGCCTTCCGCTTCGCCGACCGTCATCACGTCATAGTTCGATAACACTTCACGATTCATCTCCTGTACATAGTCGTGAAGTTTCGCGCCCGAAGCATAAACACGGCTGTAATCGCCGTCGTAATCATCGGGATAATCGGGAAAATTCGGGTCTTTCGAGATGAACGGAATCACGTCCATGCGAAACCCGTCAATGCCTTTGTCGAGCCAGAATCGCATCACGTCATAAACTTCTTCGCGCACCTTACGATTATCCCAATTCAAGTCCGGCTGCTTCTCGGCGAACAGATGCAGATAGTATTCATCGGTCGCCGCGTCTTTCTTCCACGCCGAACCTGAAAAATACGAAACCCAATCATTCGGTTCTTTGCCGTCTTTCCCTTTTCGCCAAAGGTAATAATCGCGGTACGGATTGTCTTTCGCTTTGCGGCTCTCGACAAACCAAAAATGTTCGTCGCTCGTGTGATTGACAACAAGGTCGAGAATTAATTTCATGCCCCGTTGTTTAATCGCTTCGAGCAGTTCGTCGAAGTCAGCCATCGTGCCGAACTCGCTCATCACCTTGCGGTAATCGCGTATGTCATAACCGTTATCGGCGTTCGG
>JBGTMR010000304.1:0-6819 GCA_041743485.1 Pyrinomonadaceae bacterium | reverse complement strand
GACGATAGACGAGTTGATGGCGGCGGTAGATAGTTTCATCCCGACGCCGGAGCGGGAGATCGAGAAGCCGTTTTTGATGCCTGTGGAAGACATCTTCACGATTCAAGGTCGCGGAACGGTGGCGACGGGCAGAGTGGAGCGAGGGCGGGTGAAGGTCAACGAGACGGTGGAGATTATCGGTATTCGTGACACGCGCTCGACGGTATGCACCGGCGTGGAGATGTTCAAGAAACTGCTTGACGAAGGAGTGGCAGGGGATAACGTCGGGTTGTTGTTGCGCGGAGTAGAGCGGAAGGACATTGAGCGCGGGCAGGTGATAGCGAAGCCGGGAAGTATCACGCCGCACACGAAGTTCAAGGCGGAGGCGTACATCTTGACCAAAGAGGAAGGTGGGAGACACACGCCGTTCTTCACCGGATACAGACCGCAGTTCTACTTTCGGACGACGGACGTAACGGGAGTTGCCAACCTGCCGGAAGGTGTGGAGATGGTGATGCCGGGCGATAATGTGGCGATGTCAATCGAGTTGATTGCGCCGATAGCGATGGAGAAGGGATTGCGGTTTGCAATCAGAGAAGGCGGGCGGACGGTGGGTGCGGGTACGGTAAGCGAAATCGTTGAGTAAGATTTAGAGAAACTTAAAGGAAGTTAAGTATATGGCGCGCGATAACGTAATGTTGCAATGCACGACGTGCAAGGGTCGAAATTACCCCACGACAAAGAACAAAAAAACTACGCCGGAGCGTTTGGAGTTCAAGAAATTCTGCAACCGCTGCCGCTTGCACACGCCGCATCGTGAAACCAAGTAACGATTGATAACAAGGCTCTTTTGCGTCTTAGGGGTATAGTGTCAACGGTTAGCACGTCGGTCTCCAAAACCGTAAGTCCGGGTTCAAATCCTGGTACCCCTGTTTTAGGTCACAAGGCGATCAAGTAGAGCGAGGTGTAGTGCGATGTCCACAAAAGACAACCAAATTCCAACTGAAACCGACAGCATGACGGCGGAAAGCAGCCGTGACTCCGCGCATACAAACTCTATTGATGTGGAGCAAGGCGTCGTCTCTACGACAAGAGAATCACATTCCACCGCTACCGATTCTTCACATGACGGGTATCACGGCAAAAAGGAAGCGGGGTTTGTGGAGCGAACCGGAGATTTTATCAACGAAACACGCCGCGAGATGCGAAGGGTTGATTGGCCCTCGGCGAAGGAAGTTAAGAACACGACGATTATCACGTTAATCGCCGTTATCTTTTTCGCTTTGTATCTCTATGGAGTGGATCAAATCTTCACGTTTTTAATCGCCCAACTTAGCCGTTTGCTCGGCTGGTTAATATCGTTTGTTGTTTGAAAGTGACTGAAATCGAATGAAGCAGTGGTACATCCTTCACACATATTCCGGGCATGAGAAAAAGGTGCGCGATAGTCTGAAGGCTCGCATACGCGATACGGAAATTCAGGATTTAATCGCTGAAGTTATTGTTCCGACGGAAACCGTCGTCGAGATGCGCGGCAATAAGCGCATCGAATCGTCGCGCATGTTTTATCCGGGTTATGTTCTCGTCGAAATCGAATGTGACGAGCGCGGGCATATTCCAGATGATGTATTTCACGCAATCAAGGCGACGCCGAAGGTCACGGGTTTTGTCGGCGGGCAGATGCCGACGCCGCTCACGCCGCAGGAAGTCGAGCAGATTGTTAATAACGTGCAGGCGGGAATAGAAAAACCCAAGCCGAAATTTACCTACGAATCAGGGGAAACGGTTCGCATTAAGTCGGGACCTTTCGCAAGTTTCACCGGCAAAGTCGAAGACGTTAATAAAGACAAATCAACGCTCAAAGTCGTGGTCACGATTTTCGGTCGTTCGACTCCGGTCGAGTTGAACTTCCTAGACGTTGAAAAAGTAACATTCACGGAAGAAGAATAGAGGAAGTGGATAGTGGATAGTGGATAACTGATAGTTAAAAGCAGAACTATCAGTTATCCACTATCCACTATCCACTATTAAATATGGCAAAGAAAATCACCGGTTATATTAAGTTGCAAGTTCCGGCAGGCAAAGCTAATCCTGCCCCGCCGATTGGTCCGGCTCTTGGTCAGCACGGCGTCAATATCATGGAGTTTTGCAAAGCTTTTAATGCAAAGACGGCGAATGATGACCCCGATATGAAAATTCCGGTGGTTATCACGGTGTTCGCCGACCGTTCATTTACGTTTGAAACGAAAACGCCGCCGGTCGCCGATTTGTTGAAGAAGGCAGCCGGAATCCAGAAGGGTTCGGGGAAACCTAACCGCGAGAAAATCGGAACGATTTCGCGCGATAAGATTCAGGAAATCGCCGAGCGAAAGATGCCGGACTTAAATGCTGCGAGCGTCGAAGCCGCAATGAAAAGCGTCGAAGGTACAGCCCGCAGTATGGGTTTGACCGTCGAATAATTTGAAATTTCAAATCTCAAATTTGAAATCCTAGATGAGGGAGAGAACGGCGCATTCACGCGAATAAGTTTGAGTGCGTCATCTCGTTTGAACCTTAGAGGTAAAAGTTAATGGCGAAGCACGGAAAGAAGTACCGCGCGGCTTTGGAGAAAATCGAAGACCGCAAATATCAGCTTGATGAAGGCGTCGCAAAAGTTAAGGAAATCGCCAACGCCAAGTTTGATGAAACCGTCGAACTGACGATGTGGCTTGGCGTTGACCCGCGCAAAGCCGATCAACTTGTGCGCGGCACGATTGTGTTGCCGAACGGACTCGGAAAATCGAAAACCGTTTTAGTTATCGCGCAGGGTGAAAAACAGCGCGAAGCCGAAGAAGCAGGAGCGGATATTGTCGGCGGCGAAGAGATGGTCGCACGCATTCGTGAAGGGTTTCTTGATTTCGATGCCGTCATCGCAACGCCGGATATGATGCGCTCAGTCGGCGCGCTCGGTAAAATCTTGGGTCCGCGTGGGCTGATGCCGAATCCGAAAACCGGAACGGTGACGTTCGATGTGCGCTCGGCGGTGCTGGAAACGAAAGCCGGTAAAGTCGAGTACCGTGTTGATAAAACCGGTGTGATTCACGTCGGAATCGGCAAGGTTTCGTTTGAACAGGACAAACTTGTCGGGAACGCGCGCGCTCTGCTTGAAGCGGTTGTCAAAGCGAAGCCTTCGACCGCGAAAGGTAGATACGTCAAGAAAGTCAACGTCGCGGCAACGATGTCGCCCGGCGTGTTGCTGGATGAAACGGTTTATGCCAAGTAAGGTAAGGGAACGAGGAATCGAGAGAACATGAAAAACAGAGAACAGAAACGAAAAGATTTGGAAGTCCTTACCGCGCAGTTTCAAGAAGCGACCGCCGCGATGCTGGTCGGGTTTCAGAAGATGACCGTCGGGCAAGACTTCGCTTTGCGTAAGCAACTGCGGGAAGCCGGAATCCAGTACAAGGTAGTTAAAAATACGCTCGCACGCCGCGCCGTTGCCGGAACGCAGTACGAAGGCGCGATGGAAAGTTTCAAAGGCGTGACGGCGATTGCGACGAGTACCGGCGACCCTGTTGTGTTGTCGAAAACAATCAGCAAATACGCCAAAGACAACCCCGACATCTTTACGTTTAAGGCGGGAGTCGTCGAAGGCAAAGTCGTCGCCCTGCGCGATGTGGAAGCGATTGCGAGTTTGCCGACGAAGGAAGTGCTTATTTCAAAGGTGATGTTCCTAATCAATTGTCAGGCTCAACGCTTGGTCACGGTGCTTTCCGCCGTGCCGCGCAATCTGGCAATCGTCGTCAAACAGATTGGCGACCAAAAGAGCGGCGGGGAAGCCGCTTCGTAACGAATTTCAAATCTCAAAGTTCACATTTGAGATTTCTAAATCAGAGTCAGCCGGACGCGGAAATACGAGCGCGGCGATACTGTCAGATCGCCCGTTGCGACTCGAACGAAATGAAAGTTTTGCGGTGCAGTAAAGCCTTCAGTCGTTCCGTGGGTTCTCCTGCTGCGAAACCCGAAACTAAGAAGAACCCTATATAAATAAAGAGGAGACATATTTAATCATGGCAGTATCAAGAGAAGAAGTTATCGAATACTTGAAGGGCATCACCCTTTTGGAAGCATCGGAACTCGTCAAACAACTCGAAGAAGTCTTCGGTGTTTCGGCAGCGGCGGCGGCGGTTGCGGCGGCTCCGGCAGCGGGCGGCAGCGATGCGGCTCCGGCGGTAGAAGAAAAGGATGAGTTCGACGTTATCCTTCAAGCGGCTGGCGCGAGTAAAATCAACGTCATCAAAGTTGTACGCGAAATCACATCGCTCGGTCTGAAAGAAGCTAAAGACCTTGTGGACGGCGCGCCGAAAGCAATTAAGGAAGCCGTTTCCAAAGATGAAGCCGAAACCATTCGCCAGAAGCTTGCGGATGCGGGCGCGACCGTTGAGGTTAAATAGTTTTTACCTTAAACACGCAGTCTCGATCTCAGTTTTGTAAGGCGGAAGGCGCGATGCAACGCAAAGTGCCTTCCGCCACATCTGAAGCTTTTGGTCAAGCAAGTTGGTGTGTGAATAGGGCTGCCGCACGGTGTTGATGAAGGCGGTCATGAATCGGTAGTTGCGACGCAGTTTGTCGCAAGGTGAATGCGGAGGAGTATTGGTTCACCGTTATCTACTCCTATCAAGGAACAATCGAAAACAAATTCAATAAATCGCTTTAGAAAAATTTGAGCGGTCATGGGAACCTTTTGCCCATGCCGCGATTTGGTGTCTTCGGGCTTGTGACAATAATCACTCGCACAACCCAAAACTAGAAGTGTCGCTATAAACGCGCATAATAAACGAAACTCAGCACAATCGGTTTTAGCGAATATTCAAAAACCTCCAAGCTTTAAGCTTCGCAGTTCGATGTTTGAATTGCTTTACCGTCCCGAAAAATTATAAGCACTATGTCTGCAAATTTAATGCAAAACAACGTCGTCAACGCCGGACGCCGTATGAGCCGCGCGCCCGAACGTAAAGATTTTTCCAAGATTTACACTGCCGCTCGTATCCCGAATCTAATCGAGATTCAGCGTGAATCGTACAACCGTTTTCTGCAAATGGACTTGCTGCCGGAAGAGCGTCAAAGCACCGGACTGCAAGCCGTGTTTCGTTCGGTATTTCCGATTTCCGATTTTCGTCACACGGCGGAACTGGATTTCGTCGAGTATCACATCGGCAACTGGCAGTGCAAATGCGGTCGCTTAGAAGGGCTGCGTTATTTGCGCGCAAACTGCCGCGAGTGCGGTTCGCTTATTAAAGTTGACCCGCTAACGCCCGGTGAAACGCTCTGCCATTCGTGCGGAACTTTCAATGCGGTGCGCCCGCAACTCTGCGATAACTGCGGCGAACCCGTCGGCTTAAAACACAAGCATGACCAGCAAGAATGCCAAGAGCGAAGCATGACGTACAGTGTGCCGCTCAAGGTGAAAATCAGGCTCACGGTTTATGACGTTGACCCGGAAACCGAAGTCCGCTCGATTCGTGACATTAAAGAGGAAGAAGTTTTTTTTGGTGAAATCCCTTTAATGACCGACAACGGCACGTTCATCATCAACGGCACGGAGCGCGTCGTTGTATCGCAACTGCACCGTTCGCCGGGCGTGTTCTTTGAGAAGTCTCCGGCTTTCTTGGCGAAAGTGATTCCGTATCGCGGAAGTTGGGTCGAGTTTGAGTACGACCAGAAGAATCTGCTTTACGTTCGCATTGACCGCAAACGTAAATTCTTGGCGACGATTTTCCTGCGCGCGTTAGGCGTGTGGCTCAATCCGGCTTTCGAGCCGAAAGGTTTCGGCTCGGATTCACGGCTTGAGGATTACATCAAAAACGCCGCGTTCACGAATGAGGACATGCTGCGTCAGTTCTATATCACGGACGAGGTGCGAATCGAGCAGAGCCGTATGTTCATGCAAGTTCCTGAAGAAGGAATAAAAACGAACTTGCTTGGCACGAAGGTTGACCAAGACGTTATTAAAAAGGGCGTGAGCGAAGCGATTGTCAAAGGCGGCAAGAAGATTACGACTTCCGCTTTGAGCGAACTTCGCAAAGCAAAAATCACGGAAGTCGAAGTCAGTCTGCCGCAACTCGAAGGCGCGTTCGCTTCAAGCGACATCGTGAACACGGAAACGGGCGAAGTGGTTTTAGAAGCCAATTCTGAAATCGCTCCGGCGAAATTGCAGGAAATTCTAGAATCCGGCGTCACTAGCTTCAGCGTGTTTTTCCCTGAACGCGACGACTTGGGCAACGTGCTTTCGCAAACGCTCCGCAAAGACGTGATTTCAAAGCCAGTGGACGCGCTTCTGGAAATTTACCGCAAGATGCGTCCGGGCGACCCGCCGACCGTGCAGACTTCATACAAACTGTTTGAAGGCATGTTCTTCGACGCGAAGAAGTTTGATTTGTCGCGCGTCGGGCGTCTCAAGTTCAATATCAAAATGGGACGAGAGGAGCGCACACGCCTCGAAGACGCGCTGCTTTCAGCGACCGATTTCAAAGAGGTAATTAACTATCTGTTGAAGATGCGTCGCAATCCGACGGAGTTTCAATCCGACGATATTGACCATCTCGGCAATCGCCGCGTGCGCGCGGTCGGTGAGTTGTTGGAAAATCAATTCCGCATCGGACTCGTCCGCATGGAACGCGCAATCAAAGAGAAGATGAGCATCCAGCAGGAGATGCAGACGACGATGCCGCGTGATTTGATTAACGCGAAACCCGTAACGGCGGCGGTGCGCGAATTCTTCGGCTCAAGTCAGCTTTCGCAGTTTATGGATCAAACCAATCCGCTTTCGGAAATCACGCACAAGCGTCGTTTATCCGCACT
>JBGTMR010000303.1:0-7542 GCA_041743485.1 Pyrinomonadaceae bacterium | reverse complement strand
GCGGCTGCCGAAAGCGGCGACCCGACCGCGAAAAAGTCCGGCGAGAAAGCACCGGGCGAAATGGACGCCGCCGTCGAAACGTGCGATATAAACGACAAACAAATCGCTCCCGCGACCGCCACCGCGCATCACGCGAGAACCTCACGCACAACCCACAACACTACCCGCACACGACGCGAACCTTTGACCCTCGGTAAAGTCGCGCTCGTCGCGGGTTCGTGGCTTTTCTCGAAAGTGACGCGCCCACGAAAGTAGATAGCATTGAGTTCGCGTAAGCGTATTGCATTTCGTTCAGCGATCTCTCTCGCTTTGTAGCTGCGGTAGCAGCGACAAGACGGTAACCCACAGTGAAGGCGAAATGAAATGTAGCCGTAACTGTGGGTAAAGGTTGGCGGATTTTCCAGCTACGGAGAGAAACTGCTTTCTGACGCTACTCCGTAGCTCAAACTTTTGTCTGTCGCTTGAACCCACAGCTACACTGCGCTCCGCTTCGTTTGCAGTGGGCTACCAACTTGCCGCTGCTACCGCAGCTTAGGTAAAATTGTCATGTAATCTATTCTTACGTCGCGCCTTACGCCTAACTACTGCGTTCACCCTGTTGACGACGTTGATAGAGAAACGACACACCGAGCAGTACCACGCCGAGAACCAAAAACGAGATGATGCGGTTTATCGCTTCGAGCGATGAAAGGTCGAACAGAAAGACCTTGAGTATCGTCACTCCGAGCAGAGCAAGTGCCATCACGCGCATCGGCGCGGATTTCCACAACACGCCCGCGACCAGCAACACACCCGCGTATATCGTCCAAATCACAGACAACGCGAGTTGCTGACGTGAACTCGCCACGCCCGCAAGTGTCAGGTCAAAAGCTTCCGCACTCGTCGCTGCTGTCGTCGCCGCCGTTGTTGCCATGCGCCCCAAATAGTCATAAACCTCGACGCTCAATAAAGTCAGCAAGACGGCGTTCGTGGCGAGAAACAACCCGAACACCGCGAAGATTAAATCCGCCGCCTTGTTATCTTCGCGCTCTTGCCGCGCGTAAATCCATGCCGCCGCGCCGAGTGCAATGGTGAGTATCAAGCCGGAAATCCCGCGCCGATTAAACAGCAACACGAACGGTTCGCTCAAGTTCAAAGCCTGATTTGAGACGTCCGGCAGGATGATTCCGAACCAGTACAACAGGGCGAGCGCGAAGACCGCGAGCGATGCCAGACGCGCCGCCTGATTGCCCGCCTGCCAACTGACCCACGCCAACACGACGCCTTCAAGTCCCCATCCGATTGCCAGCACCTGATTCTCGAATTGCAGCGCGAGTGCCATCGTCACAAAGAACACGCTCAACCCGAACAGCGTCGCATCGAGCAAACGGTCTGCGGGGACACGTCTGCGTATCATCAAATACAACACGGCATAAGTTCCCGCCAACGCCAGCGCGAAAGGGCTTTGCCATCGCTCATACACATCGGAGAGCAATAACAAGCCGACGGCAAAGTACGAAGTCGCGTTCGCAAAAACCAGCGTGATGTCGAGCCAGCGACTGAGACGCCCCTGCGCGATGTTGTGCAGAATCGTGACCGCGACGAAGATTGAAAAGAACAGCGTCGCAAAGAAAAAAGTCGTCGTGAAATCCCTCGCGTTGTAATAAGTCAACGACCACCCAGCAAACGATGCGAGCGTGGCGATAAACGCCATGTAGTTGAGGCTGCGCCACGCCTTGCGGTAGGCGAGTGCGAGAACTCCCACGTCAAGCAATGTAATGTAACTAAAGAGCGTCACCTCGCGCGATTCGCCGGACGATAAAAGCGCGGGCGTTAAAAATCCGCCGATAAGTCCGAGCGCGGCAATCGGCAAAGCGTCATGTCGCGCGGCAAGCAGCACGGCGAGAGCGGTCACACACGCCATCAACGCGAACGCCGGAACTTGCCCGATAAGAGCGTAAAAATCGTAAGCCGCGTAAATCGAAAGATAAAGTATGACGATGCCGCCGCCGAACAACCCGCTCGCGTAATCACGATACCCGCGACCACGCAAATGCGCTCCGCCGAGCAGTCCCGCAAAGCCGAGAAACACTCCGGCAAGCACGCGCCCGCGCGCCCCGACCCATTCATTATCGAAGGCGTACTTGAGAAAAAAGCCGACGCCGAAAATCAGTACCACGACGCCGATGCGATTAAGCCATTGTCCGCCGAAGCGTTCTTCAAAGTTGACTTTAGATTTATCGGCGGCGGGCGACGGTGAGACGGGCGGCGGCGATGTCGTCACACGCGGCGCGATGACGGCGGGCGGTATCGGTGTCGGCAACGGGTTGACGGCGTGTGCGCCGAGCGAACGCTCCAACGCATAAAGCCGCGCCGCCTGTTCGCGCATGATGCGTTCGAGTTCTACGACACGCGCGGCGAGTTGTGCATCTGGAAGCTGATTTGAAGTTTCCGCCATAATAAAGAATCGCCAATCGCAGAGTTGAAGACAAAAACCATTGTCACCTTCCTTCGCGCCTGATATTAGCACGCCGCTATTCAGCCTTCGACGAGTGCGATTTCTTCTGTGGTCAACTCGTAAAGTTCATGAACGACTCTATCAATTCGGACGGTTGAGGGCGCGGCGAAAATCAAATAGTTGTGAGCGTCAAACCTTGAACGGAGCGAAAATGTTTGACGTTGAATGTCAGCAAAGGCAAGTTTTCTTCGATGCACGTCGCGGCGATTAGCGAATCGGCGAGGCGCAAGCCGTGTGCGCGGGCGTAAATCCTGACAAGTTCAATCGCTTTGGTCGAGACGGCGGGCGTAAGCGGTAGAAGCGTGTCAGGTAGGCTTCGGTGTCGCGCAGTTGTTGATCGTTCTGCGCGCCCTGTATCAGTTCGAGATAAACGACGGTGTTGATTGCGGCATCGGTGGAGAGTGCATCAACCTTCGTTTTGAGCGCGGCATCGCCTCTGAAAATACGGATGAAAACATCCGTGTCAATCATCATCGCTGCCACTGTTCGCGTCTCCATCGGTCGGCAATCTCGCCGCTTGTTTCCGCTTCATCAAAGCGATTGCGCCACATGCCAAGCACGCGGTCGGCGTCAACATCGGTTTTATCAAGCGGCGGTTGTTCGTCATGCAAGCGGGCAATGTCGCCCCGCATTTCGCGTTTGAGGACGGCGGTTAGTTCGTCAAGCAAAGCTTGTTGTTCCGCCAGAGGCAAGGCGCGAATCGTATCAAGTAAATCTTCTCTCACACTCATAATTTCAATCTTTCTTCGACCGCGATTTTAACATGACGTTGTTCAGGCTTCGACGGGGGCGATTTCTTCTGTGGTCAGTTCGTAGAGTTGATAAACGAGCTTATCAATTTGGACGGTCGAGGGCGTGGCAATCGCCGATAACAAATTTATTTGAGCAAGCGCGTGAATCCGGCTTGCTCGAA
The DNA here is from genome assembly GCA_041743485.1 of Pyrinomonadaceae bacterium. Lineage (GTDB taxonomy): Bacteria > Acidobacteriota > Blastocatellia > Pyrinomonadales > Pyrinomonadaceae > JANDLT01. The sequence goes on along the minus strand of JBGTMR010000303.1, from coordinate 4,132 downwards.
GTGATGGTCGGAGGTGAGGGCTTCGGAGATGCCGCGTTGCTGCATAAGGGCGAAACTCGCGCAGTCAACTAAACTCCAATTCTTATCCGCGCGTGCTTTCAAGAGTTGCCACGCCGCCGCGTCAAGCGTTTCGTTGATGTGGACGATTTCAACATAAGGCGTGGACTTGAGCGAATCAATAAATCGTATGCTCTCACGGCGCGAAATACGCATCGGGCTGTGGAGAAGCGCGACGAGTTCGGCGATGATGTAGTTTGTCGTGACTAACATCGCGCCCTGCGTTCGGGTGGATTTGATGACTTGAGCGGCAAGTACATTGAATGGTTGCGAAACGTCAACCAAACTCGCCCAGCCCGATGTGTCGGCGAAAATCTCCCGCATGTATAGCTAATTTTCCTATCGCGGCTTTAGTCTTCTTGACCGCGCATCTCTTTTGACAAGGCTTCGCCGATGTAACAATCGTGGTTTTCCGCCGCGTCGGAAACGCCGCTATTAAACTTGCCGATAAACTCGTCAAGCGGGTCGTGCAGCAGGTGCGCGACGTTGCGATTGACGATTTCCGCGCTCAACTCCGCCGGAGTCTTGCCTTCGTTTCGCGCCAACCGCGACAAATGAAGATACGCTTCATCCGAGATTTCGACTTGTAATGTTTGACTCATCTGCTTTCAACCTCGCTTCGGATTTTAACACCACTCACGCGCCCGCTTCGACAAGTGCGATTTCATCCGCCGTCAATTCGTAAAGTTCATAAACAAGCTTATCAATTCGGACGGTCGAGGGCGCGGCATTTGTTCGTGTAAAAGTCTTTGTCTTTATCGGAGCGCACGGATTGAAGCTGAGGGTGCGGATTCTTGCTTATGCCGCCGTAAGTTCGCGTGTATGGGTAATGTCACGGCTGGTGACGGGACGAATTTGTAAAGCTTCGAGCGTTACGACTGCTGCCGTATGACCATCGAGTGTGACAAATTCAACTTCGTAGGCTTGGTCGTCTTTATAGATGTGAACTACCGTGCCTACGTCACCGGCTTCAAGTCCTTCGGTAGGGATTGGCGTTGTTAAGACGATTCGTTCGTGTTCTTTTATCATCGTCGTTCTACCCTTCGTGCGGATATGCCGTAATCAAACGGGGAGCAACTTCTCCCGCGTCTATGATCCAAACAGTCCGCACCATAGGCGTTTTGCCCAGAGGAGTTTCGATTGTTCCGTCAACAATATACTTGCTGCCGTGTACAGTTTCTATGCTTCGGGAAACGGGAGAGTTCAATGCCAGACTACGCAGAGCGGCAGCGAGCGTCTCCCAATCTTCAATCTGAAAGCCGAGAGCAATAAAGAATGCTGCTTTGCCGCCGTTGTCCGGATGCGCGGCGTTCAATAAATACTCGACAATCTTCTTGCGCTCCACCACAGCGAGATGAGCATTCAGAACCATCATCTTTCAGTTCCTTCGACGAGCGCGATTTCATCATCCGTCAACTCGTAAAGTGCATAAACGAGCTTATCAATCTGACGGTCAAGGGCATGGCATTTGTTCGTGTAAAAGTCTTTGTCTTTATCGGAGCGCGCGGATTGAAGTTGCTTCTTCGCGGCAAGCATCGCATCAACCAGATTCACCATGCGGTCATGCCGTGCGCGGTCTGCTTGGTCGGTGAAGTTGATTGGGAAAATGGGCAAATGCTCAACGTGATTTTTCTTTACTTCTGCCAATGCTTCACCGCGCTCTGGATTCAATACAGAATAAAAGAAATTAACTGCGCGCGAGTTTATATTTCCAAGTATGTATCGAATGTCATAGCTCATTTCTTTGGGCAATAGTATGTGCAAGTTATTTCTTGCAACGAAACCTTGTTCAATCAAAGTTGCAACTATTGAATCGCCCGTTTGACGAACCATTATTTTAAGCGGTGAAGCAAAAATAGTGGGGTCTCTCGGTGCAGCTAACCAATCTCCGTATAGAACCCAATAATTATTTTTCCAAAGATTGTTATATCTGCCGATTAAACTCCCTCGTAATAAAGGCATCCATTCTGAACTTGGTTGGTCGCCTTCTTTCACGAATGGCTGCTCCTTCATAGTCTTTTCAGTTTGAGGTGGCTTACCTTTACCCTTCTCAAAAGGTTTTATACCGTTGAATACAGAACAAACATCAACAACGGAAACCGTGATGCTTTTTATTCTTCGTATTAAGTCCTGCTTTTCAACGCTGTCAACTATGTTTATTGGTTCGCCGTTTTGTGGGATAAGGGACATAGGGATTGAGTGCAACAAGAAAATTTCACCATTGCGCCTTACATCCACCGACGTATTAAAATCAGTGTCATCCTTTTCATCCAAGTTCTCGAAAACTAAAACATGAGTGTCAACAGTAGCCTTGAAAACTTTATCTGGAAGGTAAAGCATCCTGTGCCAACGATACTGGTTTGCCAAGTGCTTTCTAATTTTCCGCAGCGTGATAGATTGCAACCAAGTGTTTGAAATGATAACTCCAAGCATCGCCCCTTGCTTCAAAAGATGACTGTACTTTTCCAGAAACAAAAGATACAGGTCTTTCTGATAATCCTGATGAACAAACTTTTCTGCGAAGTATTTTTGCTGCCGTGCATCAATCATGTATGAGTAAGGCGGATTACCGACAATCGCATCGAAGCCGCCGCCTTTCATCACTGCGGGGAAGGCTTGCTCAAAATCCATCGGATTGAGTTTGCGTTCTTCCGTCGGCTCGAATAGATGCCCGTCTAAAATGTCGTAACCGACAAGCGAGTTGCCGCATTTGATGTTGTCGTTCAGGTTCGGCAGAAGTGCGTGCTTGAGCGTCATCTGCCTTCGCGCGGTCGCCGTCGTTTCGTCTTCCAACAGTTTCAGAAACAACGACAGTTGCGCGACTTCGACGGCTTGCGCGTCAATGTCCACGCCGTAAATGTTGTTAAGCAAAATCTCGCGCTTTTGCACCAAAGACAACGCGAGGCTGCCGTCTTCGCGCTCGATACAGCCCGCTTTCAAGGCTTCGCCGCGCGTCCGTTTCGTGCGGTTGTAATACCCCGTGTGATAACGCAAAAGTTCGTCGTACACGCCGAGCAGAAACGAACCGCTTCCGCACGCGATGTCGGCGAAACGCATAACGGCAATCTCCGCCGGAGTCTTGCCCGCAATCATTTTGCCGATTGTCTCTTTGACGATGTAACGCACGATATATTCCGGCGTGTAATAAACGCCGCCCGCCTTGCGAACCTCCGGCTTCTCTACGACGTTCGCGCGCTTGTCCGTCGTCTCTATAACCTTGCCCAAAAACCGTTCGTAAATACTGCCCAAGATAGCGACGGGCAAAGAGTTGAAATCGTAAGGCGAGTTTTTATGTGACAGCCGCTCGCGCACACCCGCGAACATCCGTTCGTCCACGACGAAGCCCGCGTCATCAATAATCTGGTGACGCTTAAAAATGATGCCGTTATAAATGCGGTCGAGACGTTGTGATTCACCGACGAAATCAGCCCACGCCGAACCGCGTTCGCCGAGTCGGTCAACGATAACTTCCGGCTCAATCAACTTGTCTTCGAGAAAGCGCATGAACACAAGGCGGTCAATCGTGCGCTGTGTCGCTTCCGTCAAATCTTCGCCGTTCAGGTGCGGGTTTCTATTCTTGAACGAACGCGCCAATTCCCCGCGCAACTCATCGAGTTCGGCAAGGAAATCTTCATCAACCGATTTAATCACCGCGCCCGCAAACAACTTGCGCGCGGCGGCTTTACCCGTCGCCTTCGGCATCGTCGCGGCGAAACGCTCCAAAGCCCCCGCGCTCACCGCTTCACGCGAAAACAGATGATAAATCTCCGCGAACTTCTCGCGCTCGGCGTAATCCTTATAATCGAACCGCTTCACGACACGGTGAAGCGCGGTCGCCACATCCGGCTTATAACGACAATCGAGCAACCGGAACTGTTCAAAATCCGTGAGAATCGAAACCGGAGTGTTCGAGTTCCAACCGTAGCGTATCGTCTGAAAATAATCGTCGGCGTTATCAATGTTGCGCGACGGCTTTTTAGCTTCGACGAAGAAACGCACGTCGCGGAAGTTCGCGGCTAAGAAAGCATAATCGGCTTTCTTGATTCTGCCCTTTATCTCGACGTTCTTTTCCGCA
>JBGTMR010000302.1:0-14570 GCA_041743485.1 Pyrinomonadaceae bacterium | reverse complement strand
TCATCAAGTGCGACGCCGCTCTCAATCATCAAACGCAATTTATCCGTTCCCGCAATCACGTCGAAAGGGTTGCGGTCGTACACGTATTCGTAAGGCGGTTGCTTCCACTTGAAATCTTCGCCATACATATCGAACGCCGTCTTGACAATCGCCACACCGCACTTGACGCTTTCAAATTGCCGACGATCCGTGACGTGAAGTTGGATGCCGCCGCACACCGCCCCCGCGTGCTTCTGAAACGTCGGCATGAAATTACACGCGCGAAACACCACGCCCGCCAAATCGTACTTTGCCAGTTCCGCCTGAAAATCGTTCGCGTCTATGTACGGCGCGCCGACTAACTCGAACGGGCGCGTCGTCCCGCGCCCTTCGGAGAGTTGCGTGCCTTCCAGATGCACCGTTCCCGGAAAGACCGTTGCCGCTTCCAGTGTTGGCATATTCGGTGACGGCAAAACCCACGGCGCGCACGTTTCGTCAAAATACATTTCCCTGTGCCAACCCGTCATCGTCACCGTTTCCAATTCGCATTCGAGTCCGAACTCGTCTTTGAATAAGCGTGCCAACTCGCACACCGTCATCGCATGTCTGGTCGGTAACGGAAACTGTCCGACGAAAGATTCCCAACCCGCTTCCAACATGTTGCCCTCGACCTGCACGCCGCCAACCGGATTCGGGCGGTCACACACGATAACTTTCTTGCCGAACCGTGCCGCCGCGCGCATACAATTAGCAAGCGTATAGATGAACGTGTATATGCGACACCCCACGTCCTGCAAATCGAAGACGATGATGTCCACGTCTTTCAGCATCGCTTCCGTAGGTTCGCGCGTTTCACTGTAAAGAGAATAAACCGGCAAGCCTGTCCGCGCGTCAATCGTATGCGCGGTTTCAATCATGTTGTCCTGCACGTCGCCGCGTATCCCGTGCTGTGGTCCGAACAGCGTCGTCAGGTTAATGCCCTCGTCCCCGTGCATCTCGTCCGCGACGTGCCGCCACGCATGATTCACCGAAGCCTGATTGCACACCAGACCGACACGCGCGCCTTTTAGCAAAGATGCTTTTTCACACAGCAAATTCTCAATCCCAAGCTTCACCTTATGCTTCATCCCGAATTTCACCTCGCCTTATTTTCTCTATCGTTTCTCTATCGTCGTCTCAACCCTAATCACCTAATCAAACTACGTTATCGGACGGAAGCCGAGTCGGATTCCGTGTCGAGTTCAGTCCTTGCTTGAAAAACTCGCGCTGCGTTCACGAACTCCGCGAAGAGTTCGCGTGAAACTTCGTCGTTGCGCCAATCAACCTCTGGATGCCACTGGACGCCGATTCCCCAACGCCCTTCGCGCGTCTCCTCAATCGCTTCCACCAGTTCGTCGCCCGCCCATGCCACCGCGCGCAGGTTTTCCCCGACCTCCTGAACGCCTTGATGATGATGACTGTTGACCGCCGGATTATCTTGTCTGCTGAAGTTCGCCGACGACCGCTCGACAATTTCATACAAACGCGAACCTTCCGCAAGTCTGATGTGATGCGAACGATGCTCGCGCACTCCTTCCTGAGCGTGCTTTATCGCTCCCTGCCATCGGCTCGCTGTGTCCTGCACCAATGTTCCTTTGCGCGCGACGTTCCAAACTTGCATCCCGTAGCAAATCGCCAGCAATGGCAGAGCGCGCCTTTCGGCAAATTCCAACAGCTTCAAATCCGTGCGGTCGCGGCGCGGATGCACCATACCGAGTTTCACGTCCGGCTCTTGCCCGTAAAGATTCGGGTCAACATCCGAAGCACTGCCCGGCAATAATACTCCGTCCAAACGCATTGCGATTTCGCGCACATAATCTTCATTATCGCTCAGTGTGATGTGAACCGGAACGCCGCCCGCCGCGATAACCGCTTCGCTGTATTCCGCCGCAAGGTAAAATCTGCCGCGCTCCGTGTCGTGGCGCATCGTGATTCCGATTAAGGGTTGTCCTCTATTCATCTTCCGACTCGATTCGCCGTTATTCTTTTTCATCATCCCGTTATCATCTTGTACGCTTCAGTTTCTCCAAACTTTTTATACCACGATTGACCTTCATAAATTCTTCCTCCGTTACGGATTCCGCCCTGTGACTTACCCTTCCGACCTCGCGCTTGACTTACCGCGCACGCAGTTCCTATAGTTGCCTACTTCTATGCTTAAAAACAATTTAGCCGATTCTTCTTTGTCGCCAAACCCCGTGCGTCTTCGCAGCACCACGATTCTGCTTGTCCGCCGCAACGGTCAAGTCGCTATGGCGGGCGACGGACAGGTAACGCTCGGCGATACGGTCATGAAATCCGGGGCGCGCAAAGTTCGCCGCTTATATAACGACCGCATACTCGCGGGCTTTGCCGGAGCCTCCGCCGATGCCTTCTCACTGCTCACGCGCTTTGAATCCAAACTCGAACAGTATCACGGCAATTTAGAGCGCGCCGCCATCGAACTGAGCAAAGACTGGCGCACAGACAAAATCCTACGCCATCTCGAAGCCTTACTCCTCGTCGCCGATGAACGCACGTCGTTTCTGCTTTCCGGCAACGGCGATGTCATCGCACCGGACGCTTCCGACGACGTTCTCGCCATCGGTTCGGGCGGCTCCTTCGCCCTCGCCGCCGCCCGCGCCCTGCTTAAACACACGCAACTCGGTGCGCGCGACATCGCCACCGAAGCCCTCACCATCGCCGGTGAAATCTGCATCTATACCAACACCAATCTGATTGTCGAAGAACTTTGAAAGGCAGTGGTCAGTGATCAGTGGTCAGTGGTCAGTAAAAGCGTTTTCTTCCGTACTGATCACTGACCACTGACCACTGCCAACTCAACAATGGTTATCTATCTTTCCGGTGATACCGACGAAATCCGTCTTGACGAAATGACTCCGCGCCAGATTGTCGCGGCACTCGACAAACACGTCGTAGGGCAAGCCGCCGCCAAGCGCGCGGTGGCGATTGCCCTACGTAACCGCGTCCGGCGTCAAAAACTCGAACCCGATATGGCTGCCGACGTGATGCCGAAAAATATCATCATGATCGGTTCGACCGGCGTCGGTAAAACCGAAATCGCGCGCCGCCTCGCGCGCATGTCCAACTCGCCGTTTCTCAAAGTCGAAGCGTCCAAATTCACCGAAGTCGGTTACGTCGGGCGCGATGTCGAAAGCATGATTCGTGATTTAACGGAAATCGGCGTCGAGATGCTTCGCACCGAACGCGCCGCCGAAGTCGCGGAGAAATCGGAAACTTCCGCCGAAGAGCGTTTGCTTGATTTGTTGTTGCCTTCGAGCAGTCGCGCGAGCGATTTCGACTTTGATGCCGACAGCGTTTCGTCAAGTGCCGATTCAATCAACCCCTCGCCGGATTTATCTTCGACTTTCGGGTCAAATGTCGCGTCGAACTCCGATTCCAACCCCAACCGCACGCGCGAAAAGCTGCGCGTCCAACTCCGCGAAGGGCGTCTCGATAACCGCATCGTCGAAATGGAAATCCGCGAGCGCAACTTTCCGACCATCGAACTCGCCGGACCGCAAGGCGTCGAAGAGATGGGCATCAACATGAAAGATATGCTCGGCAACCTCTTTCAAGGGCGCACCAAACGCCGCAAAATGCGCGTTGATGAAGCGATGGAATACCTTATGCAGGAAGAGGAGGAGCGTTTGATTGATATGGATTCCGTCGCCCGCGCCGCAGTCGAACGCACGGAATCTTCCGGTATCATCTTCCTTGACGAGATAGACAAAATCGCCGGACGCGAAGGCGGCGGCGGCGGACCCGACGTGTCACGCGAAGGCGTTCAGCGCGACATACTCCCTATCATCGAAGGCACAACCGTCAACACACGCTACGGCATGGTCAAAACCGACCACATTTTGTTCATCGCCGCCGGAGCGTTTCACGTCTCGAAGCCGTCCGACTTAATTCCCGAACTTCAGGGACGCTTTCCGATTCGCGTCGAACTCGAAACACTAACCGTCGCCGACTTCAAACGCATCCTGACCGAGCCGAAAAACTCTCTCCTCAAACAGTACAAAGCCCTGCTTGAAACCGAAGGCATCACACTTGACTTCACCGACGACTCGCTTGATGCCGTCGCGGAGTTTGCCGGTATCGTCAACGAACGCACGGAAAATATCGGAGCGCGCCGTCTGCACACCATCATGGAGAAAATCTTGGAACAGATAAGCTTCGACGGTCCCGACCTCGAACCCAAACACCAAGTCATTGACCGCACCCGCGTCAACGACACGCTCGCCGACATCGTGAAAGACCAGGATTTGAGCCGTTATGTACTTTAGATTGCGGATTGCGGATTGCGGATTGCGAATTAAAAAGCACGCGATTTTTTGGCGTCTCATTTTTCCCGTTCCGCAATCCGTTGTCTGTTGCTCGCCGCCCTCTGCCTACTTCTGCCCGCGTGCGGCAAGCGTCGCCCGCCCTTGCCGCCTTTTGAGAACGTACCGCAAACGCCGCCGCTTATCTCCGGCGTTCAGCAAGGCAATCAAGTCGTTTTAAGTTGGCTCGCCCCCTTGCGTAACGCTCCCGATACGAGTGTTCAAAGCATTCGACGGATAGATGTTTATCGAATCGTCGAAGACCTCGAAGACCCCTTGCCATTGACCGAAGAACAATTCTCGACGCGCGCCAGCGTCATCGGTTCACTCGATTACGAAACCTTACAATCCGCACGCGGGGCTAATCAAAATAATTTGACATACATTGACACGCTCGCTTTCGGCGCGTCTCCCGTTCGCTTGCGCTATGCGATTCGCTATGTCAATGCTTCCAATCAACGCGCTGCGTTCTCTAACTTCTTACTCCTCGAACCCGCGTCGCGCATCAGTCTGCCGCCGCAACTTACGGAACTCACCGAAAGCCAGAACGCGATTCTTATCAGGTGGACTGCTCCTTTAAGCAATGTTGACGGCTCGGTGCCGATAAATTTTTTGGGCTTCAATATCTATCGCTCATCTCCGACTTCCGGCGAACGTGTCACGCGCCCGCTTAATTCCGCACCCATCACGACCACCGAATTTCGTGATACGACTTTCCGCTTTAATGAGCAATACACATACATCGTCCGCACGATTTCACTCGGCACACTCGGACGACAAGTCGAAAGCCTCAACTCGAACACCTTGAGCGTCACGCCGCGCGATACCTACCCGCCGTCCGCCCCGATTAGCGTCAGCATCGCCGCCGCACCGAAAAGTTTAACCCTGTTCTATCCCGCGAATCCCGAAACCGATGTTACGGGCTATTTCATCTTTCGCTCAACCGATGACAAACTTCCGCGCGAACAATGGACGCTTTTAACTTCCGAACCTCTCAACCGCACGTCTTATCAAGACGAACGCATAGAGAGCGGCACGCGCTATTTCTATTACCTCGTCGCCGTTGATGCGGCTGGAAACCGCAGCCCACCATCGGAAGTCGTCTCCGAAGTCGCCCAGTGATTTTGCCGTTCTAAATCGTTTTATCTTTATGGAAAATCAAGTCGTTCGGGCGCGTGACCTCGTTAAAAACTATGATTCGCAAAAGGCGGTTGACGGCATCAGTTTCGACGTGGCGCGCGGCGAAGCCTTCGGTCTGTTAGGTCCCAACGGAGCGGGCAAATCAACGACGATGCGTATGATTGCGTGTCGCTCACCCGTCACTTCAGGAAGTCTCCACGTCGAAGGCTACGACGTTCAACACAATGCGCGCGACATTCGCCGTCTGATAGGTGTCGTGCCGCAGGAGAACAACCTAGACCCCGACATCTCCGTTCGTCAAAATCTAATCGTGTATGCGCGCTACTTTCAGATGCCGCCCGCCGATGCCGCCCGCCGCGCAGATGAACTGCTCGACTTCACAGGATTGAACGACAAAATCAATGCCCGTGTAGAGGAACTTTCCGGCGGCATGAAGCGGCGTTTGATGATTGCCCGCGCACTGCTCCACAAACCGCGTCTGCTCGTACTCGATGAACCGACGACCGGACTCGACCCGCAGGTGAGACAGGAAATCTGGAGCCGCCTTGAAGAATTGCGACGCACGCAAAACCTGACGATTCTGCTTTCGACTCACTACATGGACGAAGCCGAAAAGCTGTGCGACCGTTTGATGATTATTGATAAAGGTCACATCCAAGTCGAAGGCACGCCGCACAACCTTGTGCGTGATAAACTCGCCGCTTTCGCCCTTGAAATTCGTGACACGGGCGAACGTCCGCTCCTTTCTGTTCCCGCTTCCGTGCGTGCCGTCGAACGCGCCGGAGCGCATCTCTACTTCGCAGATTGTCACGAACTCTTGACTCCTTTGATGAACACTTACGAAGGGCAGCGCGTGTTGCTCCGCCCGACGAATCTCGAAGACGTGTTTCTGCAATTCGTCAGTGATACCGGAAACGAGTGATGACGATTTTTATGCTGACGATGCGCCGATGAATAATTGCCGATGATACACAACCCCAATCAGATAGAAATTCAGGCGTGCAAATACGATGATCGCGTTCACCGTCGCTGGCACGCCCACTTACGCGCGCACGATGACACGCTGCTAATTTTCGATGCCGTGTTTGATGAGGAAGTAAATCACCCGCTGCTCGGACACATCGCGCACGGCACACTCAGCACCGAATACTACTGGACGAATCGCTTTTACAACATTTTTCGCTTCGCCAATCCCGACGGCGGTTTGCGAAATTTTTACTGCAACATCGCCACGCCCGCGCGTCTTGAAAATCAAACGCTTCGCTTTATAGACCTCGATATAGACGTTCTCGTCCACCCCGATTTGAGTTACGAAGTTCTCGATGAAGATGAGTTTGCCGCCCATATCGAACTCTTCGGCTACACGCCGGACATCATAGAAAACACCCGTCGCGCACAAGCTGAACTTATCGGGATGATTGAAGCGCGCCGCTTTCCGTTCGTAGATGAAGTTTTATAAGCAATACTTCGGACAGTTTTTGAAAATGCCTTGATAAATTGCCACTAGCTTCAGCTAGTGGACAAAGAACCATCATCGGCTTTAGCCGAATTTGAACAAAGAATCAAACAAATTTTGGCTTCCATCCCAAAGATTCGGCTAAAGCCGATATTCATTAGAAAATCGCTTCCACTAGCTGAAGCTAGTGGCAATTTATAAAAAACTGTCCGAACCATTGATAAGCACGCGCCATTTTTAATCACATCATGAACACCGCGTCTGAAGCTAACCACGCACAACCCCCACTTGCCCTCGCCCGCGTCAATCTCGCGGACGTGTTCGCGGTGTGGCGCAGACACTTGGAAGTTTATCTTCGCCTGTGGAAGATGCAGTTGGTCGCCCCTTTAATCGAACCCGTATTCATGGTGTTCGCTTTCGGTTGGGGAATAGGCTCGCTTATCGCTTCGCAGGTCGCGGGCGTGCCGTATCTCGCGTTCGTCGGAGCGGGCGTGTTGTGCTTCGCGGTGATTTCACGCGCCCTGTTCGAGACGACTTACAGCGCGTACTTTCGCATGGTTTATCAATCAACTTTCGACGCGATTTTAGCCACTCCCGTCGAAGTCGAATCGCTCGCCTTCGCCGAACTCGCGTTTGCGACCACCAAAGCTCTTGTTGATTCGTTTATCATTCTCGTAGTGCTTTACATCTTCGGTGCGGCGACCACCCCGCTCGGCGTGCTTGCCGTCATCCCGCTCATCTTCGGGGCGTTCTTTATCGCTTCCCTGTCGCTCGGCGTCACGGCGCATGTCCGCGATATAGATTCTTATAATCTCTATATCGCCCTGTATTTTTCCGTGATTTTCCTGTGCGGCGTGTGGTTTCCGGTTGATGTCTTACCAAACACTTTCCGCATCATCTCGTGGGCGATCCCTTTAACCAGCGCGATTGACATCTCACGCGCTTTTCTAACCGGCACACTCGCCCCGCGCCATGCCCTTGAGTTTCTCTATTTGGCATTAACTGCGTTTATCTGCGCGGAGTGGGCTTTACGCTCTTTGCGTCGCCGCATGGTTGTGTAGATGTCGTGTAGATAGCGAGTCGTTTTCAACTTGCTTCTTTCCTTTAATTTCAAAACCAATTCTCTATAAAGTATCGCTCATAACGTAATCGCTCACAATCAAGGTAGATTTGAAAACAAGGCTCGCCTGTGCCAAACGAACATTTGTCTTTGCTATTCACTATTTACTAATCGCCATTAACACCCTTTATGACACCCAAGCCTGAAACCCTTAACGCCCAATCCAAACTCGAACTTTTACGCCAACGCTCCGAAGCGGCGGAATTCGGCGGCGGTCAGGCACGCATTGACCGCCAACATGCCGACGGCAAATTAACCGCGCGCGAACGCATCGCCTTCCTGCTTGATGACGACAGTTTCGAGGAGTTCGACAAACTCGTCGTCCATCGTTCACAGGATTTCGGTATGGAAGAACAACTCTATCCGGGCGACGGTGTAGTCTGCGGACACGGCACGATTGAAGGGCGGCAAGTGTTCGTCTTCGCGCAAGACTTCACCGTCTTCGGCGGTTCGCTCTCCGAAACGCACGCCGCGAAAATCATCAAGGTCATGGATATGGCGATGAAAATCGGCGCGCCCATCATCGGCTTGAACGATTCCGGCGGAGCGCGCATACAAGAGGGCGTCGTCAGTCTCGGCGGCTATGCCGACATCTTCCTTCGTAACACACTTGCTTCCGGCGTCGTCCCCCAAATCTCCTGCATCATGGGACCCTGCGCGGGCGGGGCGGTCTATTCTCCCGCCATCACCGATTTCAACATCATGGTGCGCGACACGTCCTACATGTTCATCACAGGTCCCGACGTAATTCGCACAGTCACCCACGAAGAAGTCACGAAAGAAACTTTAGGCGGAGCCGACACACATAACCGCGTCTCCGGCGTCGCGCACTTCGCCGCCGATAGCGACCAACATGCCTTACAACTTGTGCGGGAACTCCTGTCCTTCATTCCTTCAAACAACATGGACGACCCACCGCGTCGCCCGACAACCGATTCCCCCACACGCCGCGAAATCAAGCTCAACGACATTGTTCCAAAGGATTCAAATCAACCGTATGACATCCGAGACGTTATCAGACTCGTAGTTGACGATGCTTACTTTTTCGAGACGCAGGAACACCACGCGGGCAACATCGTCACCGGCTTCGCGCGCCTCGACGGAATGAGCGTCGGCATCGTCGCCAACCAACCCGCTTATCTCGCCGGAGTCTTAGACATAGACGCTTCCGTTAAAGCCGCGCGCTTCGTGCGCTTCTGTGATTGCTTCAATATCCCGCTTATCACGTTTGAGGATGTTCCCGGCTTTCTGCCCGGCGTCGCGCAGGAACACGGCGGCATCATACGCCACGGCGCGAAACTCCTTTATGCGTTTGCCGAAGCGACCGTCCCGAAAATCACCGTCATCACTCGCAAAGCCTACGGCGGGGCGTACTGCGTCATGGCTTCCAAACACATACGCACAGACATCAACTTCGCGTATCCGACGGCGGAGATTGCTGTAATGGGGGCGCAAGGCGCGGTCGGCATTCTCTATCGAAACGAGTTGAAGAACGCCGATGACGAGACCCGCGCCGCTAAAATCAAACAACTCGAAGACCGCTTCGCCAATCCATACATCGCTGCCGAACGCGGCTTCATAGACGAAGTAATCGAACCAGCCGCCACGCGCCCGAAACTCATTCGCGCCCTCAGACTTCTAGCGAATAAGCGCGACACCAACCCGCCGAAAAAGCACGGCAACATTCCACTTTGATTCTTGGTGAAAGGGATTGTTATGAAAAGATTTAACCTCACACTCGCAACGATATTTGTGTTGGTTGCATCCGCCTTCTCCCACGCTCAAGAGTCGCTGCCGAACTTGGTGCGCCGCATTAAGCCTTCGGTTGTACTCGTCGTGCTTTACGATGCCAACGGCAAAAAGATCGGCACGGGAAGCGGCTTCTGTGTCGCGCCGGGACAAGTGATAACCAACTATCATGTCATCAAGATTGCTTCGCGTGTCGAAGTTCATTCCGCAACAGGTGACGTGTATCCGGTGAGCGATTTCAGCACGACGAATGAACAAGATGATTTGGCTGTGCTGAAAATCGCGGCGAACTCGACTCAACTCCCGCCACTTCCGGTTGCACGCACGCTGCCGGAAGAAGGCGAGCGCGTCATTGTCATCGGCAGCCCACGCGGACTCGAAGGCAGCGTTTCAGACGGCATCGTATCTTCGGTGCGGACGCTTCCCACTGGCAAAATTTTACAAATCACCGCACCGATTTCGCCGGGTTCAAGTGGCAGTCCCGTCGTTAATATGCGTGGCGAAGTCGTCGGAGTTGCGGTGGGTGCTAACGAAAGCGGTCAAAACTTAAACTTCGCTATTTCGGCTGACCGAATAGCAGCACTTGAGCCTTCCGCCGTAACTTATGCTCCGCTGCCTAAAACTGCTAAAGCTAATAATTCAGCTTCGCGTGCTCGTGCCGAAAAATTGTACAAACAAGCTTCCAAACTGAATAGAAAAGGGACTTATGTTCAATCACTTGTGTACATGAAGCAAGCCGTAGCTGAAGACCCTGATTTTGCTTTCGCTTGGTTTGAACTTGGAGGGATCAATAAAAGCCTTGAAAACTATGAAGATGCGGTGGCGGCTTATGAACGTGCGTTACAAATCGGCTTTCCTGAAGATGACGACGGATTTATGTCAAATCTCGCGCATACATTTGCTGGATATATTTATATGGAGCGTCTCAAAAAGCCAGAAAAAGCGGTAGAGCATTATAGAAAAGCAAGCAAACTTAAACCCGACAAGGCTGCTGCCTTTTACCATTTAGGTGTAGGGTTATTACACACAAAACAATATACAGATGCGGTCGATGCACTTTTACAATGCACAAGGCTAGAGCCTGATCATTATGATGCTTACCTTCGCCTTGGTTATGCGTATCTTCTTTCTGGTCAGTATGCTCAAGCGGCTACCGCTTTTAGGCAAGAGATTCGGTTGAATCCTAACAATGCTTCTGCTCACTATGGTATTGGAGTTTCGTACTTTTATTTAGGCGATAAAAAGTCAGCTCTGGAAGAATACGAAATACTTAGACGACTTGACCCGAAACAAGCAAAGCAATTGCTCGAAGCGTTTGTTGACAGATAAGAAAAATATGACTGAAACCATTGCGCTCATCATAGGCGGAATCTCATCGTTCGTCAGTGCGGCAGCCCTAGTGTTTGCTGCTTACACATTCAAAGTTAATAAAAGCCAACTTAACTTTGCCGTCATCGTAAATTGCACAGAGAGATTCCAGAAGATTATGCCTGGCATCAAGTCCGACGATGCAGCGGTAAAGCAACGCGCGATCAAACAGTACATTGATTTGTGTAACGAAGAATTGTTCTACTTCAAAAATGGTTTTCTCCCGCAGGAAGTCGTGGATGAGTGGCTTGACGGAATGATTTACTATCTACCGCATTATGTTAGTGAACAGTCCTTCCGCAACAAGCATGAGATTTCAGAGTTGATTGCCAAAGAAAACCTCAGTCAAGAGTACCCTCGTGTTTTCAGTGCGTTTCAGTTCACTGACCTTTACCGTGAACACCCGAAGCCGACACGTCCACAACTTATTTTTAACGTTAAGAAAAACCTAACGAAAACTGCCGCGATACCCAACTTACCGTTACCCCTAATCGAAGACGCGACAAACCCTCCACAGTTGAAGGAATAAAATTCATGAAGCGTGCTTTAGCTATCATAATTTCAGCTATCGTCATGGTGTGTATATTCCTGATTACTGATGCGCGGGCGCATCCGGCGTGGGGCATCGCGGTTGACCGTCAGGGGCAAGTATATTTCAGCGATTTGGTAAAGGTTTGGAAGATTGACGCTCAAGGTAAGCTGTCGGTTATCAGAGACGGAGGCGACAGTCACACGCATGACCTGAATATAGATGAAGCCGGAAACCTTTATGGCGCAGAGAATTCTTATGACCCTGCGACACAACGCTTTTTCAGTGCCGTTTGGAAGATGACACCCGCAGGCGGCTTCTCATACCTTCTAGCTCCTACTGACAATCCGCCGGAAGGGACAAGCATTTGGAGAGACCGTGACGGGAATATGTACCACGCCACAAACTACCCAGAGCGTGAACTGCTGGTCTTGAAACGAACTCTGAACGGCAATGTTACGGCGTTAATCGGAAACAGAAACGCCGCGCGTGAGTACCGTCAGGGTGTGCCGTACAGCGTCGGCGGAATGGCGTTCGGTAGCGAAGGTGCTTTGTATTTTACTCACGGCGCGAACGTCAGTAAGTTGACGATGAGCGGCACGTTGACGGCGTTAGCTCGTAATCTCGTAGTGGAAAATGCTTCAGGTAATCCGGCAGCCGGAGGCTCACCCACACACTTATTCGGTATCGCGGTTGATGCACAGGGGAATGCCTTTGTCGCCGACTATGGAAATCGGCGCGTTTTGAAGGTTACTCCTGATGGCAAAAGCACCACCTTGATGCGTGCCGAACAACCTTGGTCGCCGACGGGTGTTGCCTTAAAGGACGACAATCTTTACATCTTGGAATTTGGATTTACCCCGCCAAGCAAGTACACGCCTCGCATTCGGAAGCTATCGTCGGATGGTAAAGTCACGATGCTTGCAATCGTCGGGGAAAATGGGAATCCCTCTGCCGGTGAAAGTTTATCCGGCAGAGACACTGTAAGTTATCCCGAATCAAAGCCGAGTGTACTCTATGTTTTACTTGCCGTAGGCGTAGGTACTCTTGCTCTGACCGTTTTTATTTGGCGTGTAAGCAGAAACGCAAGCGACCATTAGAGAAAACAGAACTTCCTAATAGCGAAAGCCGCAAGTGCATTAAACACTTGCGGCTTTCGGTTTTTACTTGACGCAAAGCTTTACGCGGCTTTCGGTTGCGCGTTTTGGCTTTGATTCGCCCGCAGAATCTCAAGGGCTTTCTTCAACTGTAAATCTTCCGATGGTGCGGGTGTGGTCGGCGGAGTCGCGGTCGGCGTGTCGCGTTGCTCGTTTTCCTGTGCGGGTTGCGCGACTTCATCATCGTCGTTTCCGGTTAAGGCTTCCGGGTCAATCGCATCCGCAAGTTCGGGGCGTTTGACCTCAACGGTCGGGGTGATTCCCTCGCCCAAGAAGGGTTTGCCGGTTGATGACGCCCATTTAATCGTCGTCAAAAGCAAGCCGTCGCCGCCGCGTAAGTTGAATAACTGCTGGTCTGCGCCCGCCCCGAATGTTTTCTCACCGACGACTTCGCCGCGTTTGCGTTCAGCCAACGCCGAAGCGACGACTTCCGCCGCTCCCGCCGTGCCTCTGTCCACGATGGCGACGACCGCGCCGTCGAAGATGGCTTCGCGCGGATTGGCATTGAATACTTTCGTCGCTTTGTTCCCGCGTCCTATAGTTTGCGCCAAAACGCCGTCGCGTATGAATAGATTCGCCACCTTGACCGCTTCTTCCAACGAACCGCCCGCGACGCTTCGCATGTCAAGCACGATTTTCGTTACGTTCTGTTTCTGTAATTCCGTGACGCGCGCGCGCACGTCCGCCGCTTCGCCGTTATCAAGACTGTTGACGCGAATGATCCCTATGCGGTCGGCTTCGATACGTGTTTCCGCGACCGGAGTCGCCACCGCGCTGCGTTTAACCGTCAAGTTAAGCGTGCGCGGTCCCTGCCGTATCACGCGCAGTTTGACTTCCGAACCGGGCGCGCCGTTTAGGAGTTGCTGCGCGTCGTAAAGTGAAATGTCGCGCGTCGCTTTGCCGTCAATGTATTCGATGATGTCGCCCGCGCGGATTCCGGCTTGCTCGGCGGGACCGCCTTTGACGGGAGCGATGACGTAGAGATAAGAAGCGAGTTGCGAGAGTTCCGCCCCGATCATCGTCGCGCTGCTCGCCGAACCCGAACGGTATTGTTTAACTTGGTCGGCAGTCAGATATGTTGAATACGGGTCGAGTCCGTAAGCCAGACCGCGCAATGCTCCGGCGCGCACCTTAGCCAACTCCGGTTGGTCAACGTAATCGTTTTGGATGTGATACAGCACGCTTTCAAAAATGCGTAACTGTTCGCCCGGATCGTTGCGGCGCGGCGATTGGGCGCGCGTTGACATCAATCCGCCGACCACCGCGTACAGCGCGAGCGTCGCGGAGATTACAACCAACAGAAATTTACTGCGAAAAGACATTGTGGTTACCTCGTCCTTAAACCGTCGTTTGTGCTTCGTTTGGTATCGCCAAAAAGCTTGCGTGGCAAACCCTTTGAACTGAATTTCCTCGCGGCTTTTATCGATTTTCACTCACCTTCAAACTCTAAGGCGATGATACCGTTCGCTCATCAAACCCCGCAAGGCGCGCGTATAAGCCCTTTGCTTATTACTCCGTTGGCTTCCGTCAAGTTTCGTCGTTATACTCGAAAGCGGTTTTCCTTGCGGTTTTCCTTTAAGACAAACTCATCGCTTCAACGTCGCAACTAAAATTCATGGCGTCGCTTAACATTGACGGGCGGATTCTCGCTCTGGACTTGGGAACGAAGCGCGTCGGCGTCGCCGTTTCCGACGAATCGAGAATTGCG
>JBGTMR010000301.1:0-6575 GCA_041743485.1 Pyrinomonadaceae bacterium | reverse complement strand
GATACTCCGAACGATTCAACGTGCGACAAGGGAAACATCGCCAGCCCGCTTCACGACTCAAAACATCACGCGCTTCATCTAAAATTTGTGTGTCGTCGAAGATGCCGAAGACGCTCGCTCCACTGCCGGAAAGAAGCGCGTGCGTCGCTCCATACTCGTACAGCATTCGCTTGAGGTGCGCGATTGATTTGTGCATCTCGAAGACAACCGACTCGAAGTCATTATGTAATGCGTTATCAAAGACCTGTTTAATTGTTGACTCCGTGTGCGAACCAGAGAGGATAGCGACCGGAGTTTTCTTTGTCAAGAAAGGCAAACCAAGCCGCGTGTAAGCTTCGGCGGTCGAGACACGCGCGTCCGGCATCACGACGAGAACACCTTTTGCCGGAGCATCGGAGAGCGCGGTAATCGTCGCGCCCGTACCCGTTCCGAGTCCCGTACCGCCGGAAAAGAAGAACGGAACATCCGCCCCAAGCGTCGCGCCGAGTGTATTGAGTTCTGCGTCGGAGACTTTCAAATTCCACAATCGCGCCAACCCAAGCACAGCGACAGCGGCATTCGATGAACCGCCGCCCAATCCCGCTTGAACCGGAATATGCTTTTCGAGCGTGACGCGCGCCCCGCTTCGCACCGCGTATTTTTCAATCAGCAACTGAGCGGCGCGCGTGATGAGGTTCGTCTCGTCAAGCGGAACATCAACCGCGCCGCTTCTCAACTCGAAGCCTTCGTCGCGGAGGTCGAACGTCAAATAATCACAAAGCGAAATGGTTTGCAGAAGCGTGTGAACTTCATGCAAACCATCGGAAGGGCGGCGTCCTAAGACGCGCAAAAGCAAATTTATTTTAGCGAAAGCCGGAAGGCGAAACCCGTTCACAAATTGTCACCGCGCACAGCTTGCCGATTCCTGAGAAGCCGCGTGAAACAAACGTCGAGCCGCGAAGGTTTTTGTGCGTCAGGTTTGTATCACGAATTTACCGCGACGGAGAAACTTGTTTTATCGTTCAAGAAAAACTTGTGTGAAATAAACGCTGCCGTCAGCTTTGCGGGCGATGCCCAAGCCCGTGTGCGTCCACGCGGGGTTGGAGATATTTTCGCGGTGCTTGGATGACTTCATCCAGCGTTCGACCGCGAAGGCTACGGGGTCATCAAAGCCTTGATTGAACGCGATGTTTTCGCCGAGCATCTGCCAACCCTGCACGCCGACGCGACGCGCACGCATCGCCGTGTCGGAGCCGTCCTGTCCGGCGTGGTTGAGTTTTCCGGCGTCCGCCATATCGAGTGCGTGTTCGCGCGCCGCGTTGCTCATCGCCCCGTCGAGTTGGACGGAAGCAAGACCGAGTTTCGCGCGTTCACTGTTAATCATTTCAAACAAGCGGTGTTCATCACTCGTCACATTCGCCGCGACCACACGCGCGGGTGCGGCATAAGCGGCGTTCACCGAACGATTCGACGGGCGCACCAAACGCGCGATTTGCTGTGATGATGTGGTGACGCCGATGAGACGCGCGACGGGTCTTGATTGAGTGCTTTGTTGAGCGAAAGCGGAACTGCTGCCGAAAAGCACAAGGCACAAAAGCAAGCCGTTAATGGCGGCAGTCCGGCGCAGGGCGGACGGCGACAACGCGCAGGGGAAGGTCGTCATGGAAGGGTAAAACTCCGAACGTGGAATGTTGATTGGTATCCGGTCGAGAGGTGAGATTGGGGAATCGCTCAACCGTTTAACAACTTAAAACACAATGGCGATTTAGTCAAGGATTTTATTTTTGACAACAGTTTGACAAGAATTGAATTACTGGAAGGAAAGATGATAGACGCAGTGAAGCCTGATGTAAAAATTGAGAACTTACATCAGGCTTCATGTTAAACGTATTGCTGTCAGCTTTTAGGGCTGAAGCATTTTTATGTTTTACTTGGACTCGTTAATTTTTGTTTTAAGCCGCGTCATCTCGTCGGCTTCGATTGAGAGTGAGAGTGCTTTCTGCCACGCAGCGCGCGATTCGTTTTTGCGTCCGAGTCGGTTATACACGTCGCCCAAGTGTTCCTGAACGGTCGCGGATGAAGCGTTGCGGCGGGCGGCTTCGCTCAAGTATCGCTCCGCTTCTTGAAGGCGGTTGAGTTTGAAGTAAGCCCAGCCGAGACTGTCTAGGAACGAAGAATTGAACGGTTCGGCGCGAAGGGCGCGTTGAATCAATTCCAGAGCTTCTTCAAGGCGTTCGTTGCGTTCGACGAGAAAGTAGCCGAGATTGTTGAGAGCGGTTGCGTTGTTCGGTTCGGCTTTAAGGACAAGGCGCAAGGATTCTTCCGAACCTTTCGCATCACCGGCGCGTTCTTGCGCGGACGAGAGCAAGACACGGGCTTGGGTTAAGAGGTCGGGACGGTCGGCGGGAGCGAGTTCGACGGCTTTGCGTGCCGCTTCGACGGCTTCTTTTCCGAGTCCGGCTTGCAGGTAAGTGTTGGCGATATAAAGATATTCTTCGTAATCGGTCGGCGAATTATTCAGCCGTTTGCGTAGGATTGCGACGCCTTCTTCGACCTGTCCGGCATCGGCGAGGGCGGCGGCTTCGAGGCGTTGAAGCTGTTCCTGATTCGGATATTTGGCGCGGGCGGCGCGGGCGGCGGCGAGTGCTTCCTGCCGTTTCCCTTCTTCTCTGAGGAGTGCGACGAATTGAATGTCGGCGGTCGGGTCGTCCGCGCCGAGAAGGTTACGCAGACGGTTGACGGCGGCGCGGGCTTCGACGCCGCGCTTTGCCTGACGTTCAAGTTCGATGATGCGCGGAAACACAAAAGCCGCGAGGCGTTTATCTTCCGGCGAAGTTAAAAGAGCGGTCGTGATGTTGCGCTTGGTTAAAATTTCTTCATACACGAAGCGTGCATCATTTGGTCGCATCGCATCGGCATAGATTCCGGCGAGAACAAAACGCAACTCCAAAAGCTCTTGGACGTTCTTTGTTTCATCAGCCGCGCGCAAGGTAATTCCGTCGCGCAAAGTTTTAATCGCGGCGTCGGTTTGGTTGGCGCGGGCTTGTGTGCGGGCGAGAATCGTGACGGCAATCGTGTTGTTCGGGTCAATCGTGACGGCGCGTTGGAGTTCGGCGATGATAGGTTGCGGGTCGTTTGTGCCGGAAGCGAGAGCCGCGCCGAGCAGTTCGAGATTGCGCGTATTGGTCGGGTCGAGTGCGAGCGCGCCGCGAATAATTTCGAGAGCTTCGTTCGTGCGTCCGGCGCGGAGCAAGGCTTCGATTAAACGCGCGACGGTGGTTTCAGCCGACACGTCGCGTCTGCCGGTGATTGCCTGAAGAAAGCGCGTATCGGTCGAAGGCGGAGCGGCGGTCGCGCGTCGGAAAGCTTCAATCGCTTCGTCGTTGCGGTCTGTCGCTTGATAAAACTCGCCCAGCAGCAGATACGCTTCGCCGTCGTTCGGGCTAAGGCGAACGACTTCGCGCAGTTCGGCAATGGCGCGCTCGGTAAGTGCCTTGTCGAGTTTGCCTTCGCGCAAATTGGTTTGCACGGCATAGATGCGCGAAAGCAATTTGTGCGCTCCGTAATTATTCGGATTCAGGCGCACGCCTTCTTTTGCGGCGCGCTCCGCACCCGGAAGGTCTTCGCTGAAAAACGCGACTTCGGCAAGCGCGGTATGGGCTTCGTTAAGCGTCGGGTCGCTGGCAATCGCCGCTTCAAAAGCCGTTTTCGCGGCACTCAACCCGCGACTGCTGCTCAAGCTTCCGGTGCGCGACGCGACTAGATAACGCTGCCCTTCGAGGAGTTTGGCGTATGCGGTCGCGCGTCGTTCGCGGCTGTTCGGTTGAGTTTGCGGCGCGTTCGTAGTTGGTCGCGCGGCGGGCGTTTGAGTTGTCGCGGGTGTTTGAAGCGACGATAAATCAACTGACGCTGATTGATGAGCGTGCGCGACGGCGATGCCTGACCAAGCGACGATGCCGAACGTCAGTGCGCGATGGGTGATGATTTGAAACGATTTCAAAGGGTGTTCCTTTCGGGCGTTGGGCGGAAGAAGTGTCTTACGTTTGTTGCACATAACCGACGATGCGCTGCCAGACTTGACGGCGCGGATAAGCATAAAAAGCCAGAAGCGCGAGGGCGAGGGCGCACGCAAAACGCACGCTCAATAAATCTCCGGCGTAATAAGCCAGACCGAAACCCATAATCGCAATCGCTTCACACAGGACGGCGAGAATCACCGTCGTCGCTTTCAAAGAACCGAATAACCCTGTCATGCCGCTGATGCCGTGTATGTCGCGCAGACGCGCGGGCTGCAAACGGACGCGGCGAAAGATGATGATGCCGACGGCGAACATGGCGATGCTGATACGCAAAGCAATCGCCAGCGTCGGGTCGGGCGAATCCGTGCCGCTAAAGAAATCGGGCTTGATGAGAGAGACGATTAAAATCGCGGCGACTAATATCATCGCGCTGATGACAATTATTTGAGTCGGGCGATAATGCGTATCGAAGTTTGCGGGGTTGGCGTGTGCCGGTGATGCTTCGTCCATGGTGAAATGATTCCCGAAACCTCTTCATTTAAGAGAGGCGATATTGATTCAAGCTTGGCGATTGAGGAAGTGAGAAAATACTACACGCGACTCACACAAAGGTGCAATCACATTATTAAAACTTACTCAAACAAACGCGGGAACAATGTCTTAAATTCATTGTTCCCGCGTGTAACTTTTCGGGCTAAATCCGCGTCACGATTTATTTAGAGAGCATCCGGCGGCGTGGTGTTTGACGGCGGCGGTGTCGTCGGGGCGTCGTCATCATCATCGGTCGTCGGTGTCGTCGGAAGTTGCGGGTTTGGCGTGAGCGGGGCGGGTTGCTGTTGTCCCGGAATGTTTGAACTGCCGAGCGGGACGCCGGGTCGCGTCGGTTGAATCGAGATTGAGGGTGAGCCTTCGGCGGCGGGAGTCGCCGTATTATTTAGAGTACCGTTTGTCGTGCCGCCTGAAACGGCGTTGCCCTGTGTCGTGGTGCGGGACGGGGCGGTATTTTGAACCGGCGCAACCGGACGCGCGGGCGGGCGTCGGTAGATAACCGCGTCGGGCGTTGATGAATCGCGCACTTCGCCGTTATTGCGAATCGCTTCTTCGATTAAGTCGCCGCCGTCTTTGTCCGCGCCGATAAGCACGCCGTCCTTTTTAACGGTGACGGGAACCGTGCCGAGAATTTCACTAAAGACCGTCGCCATCATACCGGGTCGCACGGGTGCGGGTCGTTCGAGTGCTTCCGGGTCGGGAGTCGGGCGCGCGACGCCGATTTTGTCGAGTTCTTCGCCCGCTTTTTCGGCATAGGGACTGTTTGGAAATTCACGCATCAGGCGCGCGTAATACTTCGCGGCTTCGTCCGGTTCTTCCTCGTCAATGTACGTGCGTCCAAGGTCGTGAAGGACTTTATCGGTATAAGAAAAGTTCGGATATTTTTCGACGATTTCACGCAAACGCGATTGCGCGCCCTTTGGATTGGCGGCAGTTCCGAGCGTGAATTTCTGATAGTAAAAAGTGGCGACATCCAAATCGTGCATCGCCAGATTTTCCTGCACTTCGGTCAAACGCTTGTTGACTTCGGGACGCAGATTCGTCGTCGGAAATTGTTGAAGCACGACTTTTAATTGTTGTTCGGCTTTGCGCGCGTGTTCGGTCGAACGACTCGGCAAACCCATCTGCCGCATTTCGGCTTCCGCCATCTTTAACATCACGTCATCGGCGAGAACGTGCGTCGGGAAGAACGTCAGCCAATCGCGGTACGTCGCTCCGGCTTGAATCAAAGCACTGGATGTTCCTTCGCGGTAGAACGTATCGGCAATCGCCAGTTTAGCGAGCGGCAAGAAAGGCGATTCGGTGTAGGTTGTGACGATAGTTTGAAAAAGCAAGCGCGCCGTATCGTAACTGCTTTTGCGCGTTTCCTTGACCGCTTCTTCAAACAGTTCGCGGTCGCGTCCCGGCGCAACGGTCGTGGTTAACGCTTCATACTTATTTCCACCACCGCCGCCGAACGGGTTGAGTTTGCCGAAGAAACCTTCCTTCTTTTTCTTGTTGCCGCCGCCTGACGCGGCGATTTGTGCGCTTCCGCCGAGCCGCCGACGTTCTTCCGCCGTGCTTTGCAAACCGGAATCAACGCGCGTGTTCACGTCCGCGACCGCCGCTTCGAGTTTGCCGATGTCGCTCACATCGAAGCGTTCGGCGCGGTCTTGTTTGCCGCGCAGGTTCGCGGTTTCGCTCAAGAACGAAGCGACTTCACGCTCTAAACCGCGAAGCCGCGCCGCCCCATCTTCGGTCGCGGTCATCGTTTGATTTTTCTCGTCGTCCTTCTTCTTGTCTTTGCCCTTATCACCCGCGTTATAAACCGCGATGGCACTATTAAGCGTGCGGCGCAAACTGTCGAGACGTGCGCGCACGACTTCCAGACGTTGCGCGGGCGTGCCTTCGCCCTGCTGTTGAACAACGGGGAGCGCGGAGCGCGCCGCCACCGTCGAATTGGCGAGCGGAGTCGAAACCAAACTCGCGGAGACAACCAAGATACTCACTGAATTACGAAACGACATTTACGAAAACCTCCAAAGTATT
>JBGTMR010000300.1:0-41601 GCA_041743485.1 Pyrinomonadaceae bacterium | reverse complement strand
CATCCGTCGAGCGTCGCGCTGTACTTTGTTTCGGAGTTAGCCGCGCGTCACGTCAAAGTCGTGCTGACTGGCGAAGGCAGCGACGAGATGCTCGCGGGTTACGAGCGATATTATAAAACCGTGCAGTTGCTGCGATTCGGCGGCGGTTATCATAAGTTGATGCCGTCGCCGTTGCGGGCGTTGATTAAAAGCGGAGTCGAAGGTTTGCCGCGCGAATCGAAAGCGGGTCATAAATTGCGCCGCACGTTTCTCGCGCTTGAGCCGGATGTGACATCTCTTTACTTCGATAACTTTTCGGTGTTTTCGCGCGCTCATCAAACGCAAATGTTGACCGCTGAAACGCGCGAACGAATCGGAGTGGACAACTTAAATCCTTATACGCGGATGCGCGAATACTTCGACGCGCAAGGCTTGCCGAATTTGCTTAGTCGTATGTTGTATGCCGATACGAAAACTTATCTGCACGAACTTTTGATGAAGCAAGACCAGATGAGTATGGCGGCTTCGATTGAATCGCGCGTGCCGTTTCTCGACCACAAGTTGGTTGAGTTTTCGGCGGCATTACCGGAACGTATGAAACTGCGTGGAGCATGGAACACGAAATACATTTTGCGCGAAGCGATGAAAAACGAATTGCCGCCGGAGATTCTGTCGCGCAAGAAAATGGGCTTTCCCGTTCCCGTCGGCAAATGGTTTCGCGGCGAATACAAACACTTGCTGGACGAATATGTGTTGAGCGAGCGGGCGACGGAGCGCGGGATTTTCAACCCCGACTACCTGCGCGAAATCGTCGGCGAACATTTGCGAGGCGCAAATCACGACGAGCGTTTATGGGCGTTGGTTAATTTTGAAATGTGGCAGCGACGGTTTATAGACAGCGAAACTGAAAGCCGCAAGGCGAATGTTGATAAAGCCACGATGGTCGCGGTGTGAATCGGGAAGGTTTGGAGAGTCATTTGCGAATTTTGTGGTTGAAAACAGAGTTGTTGCATCCGGTGGATAAGGGCGGAAAGATTCGCACCTATCACACGCTGAAAGAGTTGAAGCGCGCCGGA
Source organism: Pyrinomonadaceae bacterium (assembly GCA_041743485.1). Classification (GTDB taxonomy): domain Bacteria; phylum Acidobacteriota; class Blastocatellia; order Pyrinomonadales; family Pyrinomonadaceae; genus JANDLT01. The sequence goes on along the minus strand of JBGTMR010000300.1, from coordinate 40,546 downwards.
CACGACATCACATATTTAACGCTTGACGATACAAACATCGAGGGCAAAAGTAACGAACATGTGCGCGCGCAAGCCGACGAGTATTGCACCGAACTGATTGTCGTACCGCACCGGACGCGCCCGAAGTTTTCCGCCGGATTTTACGTCGAGATTGCACAAAACCTCACTTCACGATTGCCGTATTTTATAAACAAATATAGATCGAAAGCGATGCACGATGCGATTGCGACGTGCGTTGCAAAGTCGCGTTACGATGTTGTGGTGTGCGACTTTTTGATGCCCGCCGTCAACATTCCGGCGAATCTGAAAATCCCCGTCGTGCTGTTTCAACATAACGTCGAAGCGATGATTTGGAAGCGACATTATGAAGTGCAGAAGCATCCGGCGAAGCGCGCGTTTCTTTACGGACAGTGGCGCAAGGCTTTCGCCTATGAACGCGAAGTGTGTTCGGCAGTCGAATCGGTGATTGCGGTGTCGGGCGATGATGCCGCGCAGATGCGGCGCGATTACGGAGTTGAGCGAATCGCAGATGTGCCGACGGGAGTTGATACGGAGTTTTTTCGACCCGCGATTGATAGAAAACCGAAACCCTATAATCTGGTTTTTACAGGCTCGATGGACTGGTTGCCGAACGAAGACGCGATGCGCTTTTTCACCGATGAAATGATGCCGCTCATCAAGCGCGAGATACCGCAGGTGACGCTCACGATTGTCGGGCGCAACCCGTACTCAAGTTTAATCGAATTGAGCAAGCGCGATTCATCGGTGATTGTTACGGGCAGGGTCGAAGACGTGCGCCCGTATATGAACGATGCGAGTGCTTACATTGTGCCGATAAGAATCGGCGGCGGCACGCGGCTCAAGATTTATGAAGCGATGGCGATGAATCTTCCGATGGTTTCCACAACCGTCGGAGCGGAAGGTTTGCCGGTGCGCGACGGAAGCGATTTGATAATTGCCGACGCGCCGCAGGACTTTGCGGCGGCGGTAATCAAGTTGTTGCGCGACGATAAAGAAGCAGCCCAACGCATGGCAGATAACGCCGCGCGACTTGTACGCGAGCATTACAGTTGGCAAAACTCCGCTTCGATATTTGCCGAACTTTGTATGCAAGCGACGAAGCGCGCGATGTCAGTTTAGAGGCGAACGAGTTGATGGAAATCGAAACAAAAACGAATGAGGTTGAGAATGCCGTGACGGGTGCGGCGGCGGATGTCGCTTTCCATAAAAGCGCGTTGTTGCCGTTCGTATCAATCGTGATTCCATGCTTTAACGAGGAAAGATTTATCGGCAAAGTTTTAGAGAATACCGCGCGACAGTACGCCTCTGAACGGTTGGAGATTATCGTGGTTGACGGGATGTCAACCGACGGCACGCGCCGGGTCGTCGAAGGTTTCGCTCAAAATTTAGCCAAGAGTACGACGGCAAATAAAGCACCTCTGCGCGTCGTCATCATTGACAATCCGGCGCGCAACATTCCGGCGGCTTTGAATCTCGGCATCAACGCGGCGCGCGGCGAAATTATTGTGCGGATGGATGCCCATTCCGTGCCTTCGCAAAATTATGTGCGGCGATGCGTTGACGTATTGCAATCCGACACCGCCGGGATTGTCGGTTTTCCATGTCAAATCAAGCCGAGAGCGGAGACGACGGAAGCCCGCGCGATTGCTCTCGCGGTGTCGCATCCGTTCGGCATCGGTGACGCGAAATATCGTTCGACCAACGCTAAAACCGGGTATGTTGATACCGTGCCTTTCGGAGCGTTTAAGAAAAGTTTGTGGACGCAGTTAAACGGATTTGACGAAGCGTTGCTGGCGAATGAAGATTACGATTTTTATTACCGCGCGCGAAAACAGGGCGCGAAAGTTTTGCTTGACTCAACCGAGTTCTGCACATATTTCGCTCGCCCGACGCTCGCGGATTTGTGGACGCAGTACGCGCGTTACGGACGTTGGAAAGCCCAAATGTTAAAGCTGCATCCCGCATCTTTGAAAGTGCGGCAAGCCGTCGCTCCGTTGTTTGTATTATCAATTATCGTGTCTTTAATCGGCGGCTTTTTCTGGATGCCGTTGTGGTCGTTGTTGATGCTGATTATCATCGCGTATCTTGCCGGTTCGGGGTTGGCGGCGATTCACGCGGTCAGCAAAACACGCCGAAAAAAATATGCTCTCGTACCGGAAATCATGCTCGCGTTTCTGTTTATACACCTCGCGTGGGGCGGCAGTTTGTTGTGGGGATTATTCAGCGCACCGCGCGCCGGACGAACAGTTGGAAAACCGATTGGTGAGGATAAAAAGACGCACGCGGATTTGAAAACGGTTGATGATTAAGCGAATCTTGTCCACTAGCTGAAGCTAGTGGCAATTCAAAAAATAAAATCCAAAAACTTAATTTACAGAGTATTTAAGAACGACAGGGAAATTATAAACATGAAAATCAGTGTGTTCGGTCTGGGTTACGTCGGGGCGGTGTCGGCGGCGTGTTTTGCGAAAGAAGGGCATGACGTGCTGGGCGTTGATGTCAGTCAAACGAAAGTGGACATCATCAACGACGGCAGAAGCCCGATTGTCGAAGAAGGCATCAACGAACTTATTAGCGAGATGGTCGGTGAAAAGCGTTTGCGCGCGACGACCGATGTGGCGGAAGCGATACGCCACACGGAAATCTCGCTGGTCTGCGTCGGTACGCCGTCGAACGCGAACGGCAGCCTTGATTTGAAATACGTTGTGCGCGTGTGCGAAGAAATCGGGGCGGAAATCAAACGCAAAGACGCGCGCCACACCGTCGTGATGCGAAGCACGATGCTTCCCGGAACGATTGACGGATTGGTTGTCCCGACGCTGGAGAAAGCTTCGGGCAAGCAAGCCGGAAAAGATTTCGGCGTGTGCATCAACCCGGAGTTTTTGCGCGAAGGAACTTCGATTAAAGATTTCTACGCTCCGCCTTTTACCGTCATCGGTGCTGATGATGAAGCGACGGCAAACACCGTGAGTGTGCTGTATGAAAACATCGAAGCACCGCTTCACGTCACGAAGTTGCGCGAAGCCGAACTGGTCAAATACTCGTGCAACTGCTTTCACGGTTTGAAGGTCGCGTTTGCGAATGAAGTCGGCAATATCGCCAAGGGAATGAACATTGACAGCCACGAAGTGATGCGCGTGTTTTGCGAAGATACGAAGCTCAATCTGTCGCCGTATTATCTGAAGCCGGGCTTCGCGTTCGGCGGTTCATGCTTGCCGAAAGATTTGCGCGCCCTCGCTTATAAAGCGAAAGAGTTGGATGTCGAAACGCCGGTTCTCGCGTCCATATTGCAAAGCAATAAAATGCAGATCGAGCGCGCGATTGATATGGTTTTACAAACCGGAAAAAAGAGAATCGGCATTCTCGGTTTTGCGTTCAAAGCCGGAACTGATGATTTGCGCGAATCGCCGATGGTCGAACTCATCGAAAGACTTGTCGGGAAGGGAATGCAGTTGGCGATTTATGACCGCGATGTTTCACTCGCGCGCTTGTTCGGTGCGAACAAGCAGTACATCGAGCGCGAGATTCCGCACATCGCGGAATTGATGCGTGAATCAATTGATGACGTTCTTGCATCGTCGGAAGTTATAGTTATCGGAAACAAAGCCGATGAGTTTCGCCACATCGAGGAACGCACGCGCAATCACACGGTGATTGACCTAGTGCGGATTTTCGGTGAGCGGCGCACAGGGGAAAATTATCAAGGCATCTGTTGGTAAGAGGATGATGACGGGCGCGCATTTGATGTGAAGACGCATGATGATATGAAGATGTTCGACGGTGTGAGGAACAGTATGACTGAAGTTAGGTCACGCCACCGACGAAGTGTGGCGCGACGTCTCGCATGGGTCATGGCGGGCGTTGGTGTGTGGTCGCTCGTCGCGTGGGCGGCAAGTCGCGCGCTCATCGTTGAATCGGATGCGAGATGTGACGCGGATGTTATCGTCGTGCTTGCCGGAGCGGATTCATACCGCGCACGCACTGCACACGCCGCCGAACTTTACGCGCAAGGGTGCGCCTCGTTCGTCGTTTTGACGAATGATGGCGTGCGCGGCGGTTGGTCACAAACGGAACAGAGAAACTTGATGTTCATCGAACGTGCGTATCGTGAACTGCGTCGCGCGGGCATCGCGCCGGAGCGCATCGTAGTCTTGCCAGACATTATGTCTGGCACATACGACGAAGCAATCCATGTCCGCGACGAAGCGGAGCGGCGCGCGTGGCGACGTGTGATGATTGTCACTTCGCCCTATCACATGCGCCGCGCGTGGTGGTCGTTTCGACAGGCGTTTGATGGAAGTGAAACGAAGATTTCTTGCCGCGCGGCGCGGTTTGATGAAAACGCGCCCGCCGTGTGGTGGCTTGATGCGAAAGGCTGGCGCGATGTCGCGGGCGAGTATGCGAAGTTCGGTTATTATCTTTTGACGTATTGAGTTAATAAACCACTGGCTCAATACGTCAATGCTGAAAAGCGGTGTTCGCGTTTTCGCCGTCAAATGAAAAGGGCTAAGTTAAATGAAGCGTAATTCAAAAAGTATGTCGGGTGTGCGCGGACTGGTGCCACTGTGCAGCGTCGCGGTGTTGGTCGTCGCATGTCTCGCGTGTGTCGGGGTGCAACGGGGCGGCGCATCTTCGCAAACGAATCGTACAAGTCCGCGCACCAGCACACTCGGCGCGGGCGACGATTTACAAGCCGCGATTGACGACGCCCAACCGGGCGATACGATTTTACTTCCGCCCGGCGCGATGTATCGCGGGGTATATAACCTGCCGAACAAAGGTGCTTCGGAAGCCTTCATCACGATTCGTTCTGCCGCGAGCGAAGCACAATTGCCGCAAGCGGGCGAACGGCTTGACCCCGCGCGACATGCGACGCATCTTCCCGCAATCGCTTCGTCGAAGAACAACACCGCCGCGCTGACTGCGACGGGCGGGGCGCATCATTATCGCTTCATCGCCGTGCGCTTCGCGGCTTCGCCCAACGGCGGCGGCAACATCGTCGCGCTCGGTACGACGGAAGAAAAGAAACTTGCCGACTTGCCGCACCACATTGAGTTTGACCGCACATACTTTCACGGCGATGTTATCTTCGGGCAACGGCGCGGCATCGCCCTTAACGGGCATGACATACGCATCGTCAACAGCCACTTCGCGGACTTCAAACGGCAAGGCGAAGAATCCCAAGCAATTGCCGGATGGAACGGTACGGGCAACTTCGAGATTGTCAACAACTACATCGAAGCGGCGGCGGAAGGCGTGTTGTTCGGCGGCGCGGGATCGCCACTTAAAATCGTACCGTCCGATATTCTCGTGCGCGGCAACACGTTTAATAAACCGCTCAAGTGGCGCAAAGAACCGTGGCTCGTCAAGAATCATTTTGAACTCAAGAACGCGCAGCGCGTCATCATTGACGGTAATGTGATGACGAATAACTGGGCTGGCGGGCAAGACGGCAGTGCCGTTCTTTTCACCGTGCGTGACGAGGGCGGTCAAGATTCACAGGCGACTGTTTCGGATGTCTTCTTTGTCAATAACATTGTGCGCGGAAGCGGTAGTGCTTTTAATATCTACGGCAGCGAAGGACAGGGCGGGCATCGTTTGACCATCGCCAATAATCTGTTTGAAGACATAGATGGCGGGAAGTGGGGCGGCAGGGGCAGCTTCCTCACCATCACCGAATGGGACAAACTCACGGTTGAGAGCAACACGATTCTGACGACAGGCAGTATCACCGTCGCTTACGGCAAACCTGTTACCGGCTTTATCTTTCGCAACAACATCATCCCCCACAACGAGTACGGCTTTATCGGCGATGGTCATGGTTCAGGTGCGGATACGCTCGCCACCTACTTTCCCGGCAGCATCATCACCAACAACGCCATTATTGGCGGCGACGCGGGCAATCTCAAAGGGCGCAATGCCTACCCAGTCTCGTTGAAACAGATGCGCTTCATTAATCCGGCAAACGGTGACTATCGCCTCGCACCCGATAGCCCGCTTAAACGCGCGGGAACAGGCGGTAAGACCATCGGCGTCGATTTTGACCGTTGCGTAGAAGTGAAGCTTTAACTTTCACAAAGCACAAGGAGAAACACTCAATGTCTATCAGCCTTAATCACAAAGATGCTACCGTCCACATTGAAGAACTTCCGAATAATCTTCGCTCGGTGAAAGTGTCGATGACCGATGAAGGTTCCTTTGTGCCTGTGAGCAAGTGTGTCACCTCTTACCCGATAAGTCTGATTGAAACAATTCTTGAGGTGAAGGGTGCCGCTTACTTGTGCGATGAAATGATGCGCGAGGAAGACACCTCGTATCTGCAACGAGATTTGCAGAGCGATTTGCTCGCCTATTTTGACAAGAGCGATTTTGACGGTAAGCGATTGTTGGATTTTGGTTGTGGGGGAGGTGCTTCGACCGCGATTTTGGCGCGCATGTTTCCACATACGGAGATCGTCGGCGTCGAGCTGTTCGGTGATTTGCTGACGATTGCGCGAAAGCGAATCGAGCATTACAAATTACCCAACGTCCGTTTTCTTCAATCACCATCCGGTGAAGAATTACCGTCCGGTGTCGGACAATTTGATGTCGTGATTCTGAGCGCGGTGTACGAACACCTATTACCACAGGAGCGAGAAACGATTATGCCGAAACTGTGGGCGGTGATGCGTGATGACGGATTCTTATTCATCAATTTGACGCCTAACCGATTATTCCCCGTCGAGCATCACACTACGGGATTACCGTTCCTCAATTACCTTCCGCGCTCGTTAGCATTGAAAACGGCGCGTAAATTTTCCGCGCGCATCGCACGCGATGATTCATGGGAGGCATTGCTGCGTCGCGGCATACGTGGCGGAACCGAAAGGGAAGTTTTCCGCACTCTACGCCAAGATAAAACTTCCGCTGTTTTGTTAGAACCCTGTAACGCCGGACTGCGCGACCGGATTGACCTGTGGTATTCAGCCCTCAATCTTGGGCGGATGGGCTTGCTCAAACAAGCTTTGAAAATGACGATGAAAACAATCAAGTTGGTTTCCGGCTTGACGCTCGTTCCAAATTTGTCGCTGGTGATACGGAAACTTCCTAACAAGCAGCAAACGCTGGAAACATAAATTAACTTGAGGCACGATGCAAATCTTATAGCTACTAACAAGGACGCAATGCCTATCCGTTGTCGCTCAAACAAATGTGCTTTATACGATGCGCCGCGCCACGCGGCAATTACCGCCTCGCTTCCGGCAGTCCTCTCAGACGCGCTGGGACGGGCGGCGCGACCATCGCGTTGATTTCGATTGTCGCGTAAGGGCTAGATTTAATTCGCTCGACGGGCGTAAATTTTGTAGTGGTTCGCGTCGTACACTAAGCGCAAATTGCTGTTGAGTTGTTTAGTGATGTGAGCGTCAAGTTCCGGTTCGGACATGCGGTAAGAATCGTGTGAGCGTTGATAGGTTTCTTCTATAACTACATAATCGGGCTGCTTACCACTGATATAACCGAGTCGCACATCGTCAACGAGGTTGTCGGTAAAACCTAGCTCGAAGCCGAGTTCCGCGCTGCCAAAGATGATGTCATTCGCGTTAGCATGATGTTTGAGATAAGCAGTGGCAGGAAGAAAATCTTTGCCGTGCGCGTTGATTTTCATGCGATAGAGCGTGCCGCCGATTTGCAACGCGAGCAATCCGGCGATGCAGATTGCGATGGAAATACGCGGGATATTGCGTGACTGCCAACGATGCCGCCAGCACCACACAGTCCACACCGCGAACAGTGACGTGTAGAACGGCACGATGTGAATCAAATAGAAACTAAGCTTCTGCCCGTCAAGCACTATCATGATAAGAAAGCTGATGCCTGTTAGCGCGAGCAGGGTTTTAACCCCACGCGCCCGCCTGACCTGTGCTATGACCAGCGCGCCCGCCAGTGAGATGACGTAAGTCCCTAAAATCAGAATCTTGAAGCGCACGATGCCGGAATGACCCGCTGAATGCGTCCCCCATCCGAACGATTGAAAGTAACGGTCGAAGATTTCCGACTTCAACGCATTGAGCGGAGCGGTGAAACCGCCCATGCGATTGGCGGTCGTCGCGTTCGCTGTAAATTGATTGATGAAAGAAACAGGGTCGTGTGAGATATACCAACCCCACGCGGCGGCGGTGACAAAATACCCAATCGCGGCGAGTGCAAAATGGCGCGTTCGCAAACGGCGACGGTCAAAACGCAGGATAACGAAAAGCAGAATCGCAAGATGCAGCGCGCCGAGAAAGTGTGTCATCCCACTTGCTACGACAAGGCTGTGACTGATGAAAACGGCAAGATTGAAATGCGTTTCGCGCCAATATAGATAAGCGGCGAGTCCGGCGAAGCCGAGCGCGGCGCACATCATATCCATGCGCCCGTTCGATGCCGCCATAATAAAGATGTAATCAAGCGCGAGCAGTGTGCAGGTGAGCAGCGCGATTGTGGTGTCATCCGTCAAACGGCGCATGATGACATACCACGCCGCGAGCGCGACTAAACCCCACAACGCCGCCGCGAAACGCATTTGCCACACACCGAAGCCCGCAAGCTTGTACCATGCGGCTTGCGTTACCACATAGAACGGCATAATCCAGTACGTGTATTGCTTCATGCCCGCAAGCTTCGTGCCGGAAGTCTCCAAAACGTCCGTTCCCATCGTGCCTTTGGTAGCTAGATTTAAGGCTGGACTCGCAAACCATGCTTCATCACTCCACAATCTTTTGGTCACGGCACTTCCAAAAGCTAAAGCCAGAAATAAGACAACCACACCCGAAGCAAGCGGGATAATCAAACGACGTGGGTTCGTTATTGAATTTGGCGGCGGAATGATGACTGGAGACATGATGCGGTAGTCAAAAGCGCAGATAGTAGAATTAGGATGTGAGAATAATCAACTCGTGTCGCTGAACAGACTGAAACTTTAGGTTGACTTCGCGCAATCAGTCAACCTTACATTATCTCGCATATCATGATGCTATATGAGAAAAGCACTGCCTGACAAAACACAGCCGACTCGAACCTGAAGCATGAGGATATAGACACTGCTTCCGGTACAAAAATACTTGTTGACGCTAGTGTGTTTAATATGGTTAAATCCCGTTTGTCACAAGCCCGTCTTTTGACATCTGTTCTTTACCAATTCACTGATTGCACACGATAAAGGCAAACCCGTTGTGAAGCGGGGACGCAAAACCGTGAGTCTCCCGACGCGAACAACGCTTGTATAGATTTCGTGCTTGGAGAGATTGTCTGGTCGCCGAAGGCAATACGAGAAGAATCTGATGTGGCTCGAACCGTGAATCCGGTTTTGGTTTCAGCATCAAACTTCGGCTTTGACGAAGCGCATTACGGCGTTTCGAGATGTGTGCAATTTGGCATCGACTGACTTCTCGTTTTCCTTTCACTCCATCCCACATCAATATGATTTTGCCTGTTCGTGTAGTTTGTCAACTACATGAACGCATTGCTGCGCCCACATTTCCTCCGGCAAATCAGCACGCGATATAACCCAACCATCCCACAATCTACTCGCCACCGAACTTTCATTGGCAAGTACGATCCACCATCCGAAACGGCACTCCCGCAGTGATGCGGGTTCGCAAAGCCAGGAGTCTCGTCGCCAAGCAAAACGACGGCGAGATCGTCCGGCTACCGAAGTGAGGTCATTTAATGTTCGCTCCATTTTCCGCCCGTAATCTCGTTTCACTCTATCCCACCGCATTCCTTTCAAGTTTCAGAACTTTATTCATCTTCAGCGTTTTAATCTTCGCGTTCACCAGTGCAAACTCTACTGTAAAAGCCGCCACGTTGATCGTTCCGGCAAGCAGTGATTTGCAAGCCGTCATCAACGCCGCGCGACCGGGCGATACGATTGTGTTGGAAGCGGGGGCGACTTTCACGGGTTCGTTCGTGTTGCCCGCGAAGTTCGGCGATGAATGGATTACCATCACATCGAGCGCGGCGTCCGCCTTGCCCGAAGGCGTCAGAGTTACGCCTTCGGATGCCGCGCGGATGCCGCGTATCGTGACACCGGGCAATGGTCAGCCTGTTCTCACCACTGACGCCTTCGCGCATCACTTTCGCTTTGTCGGCATCGAGTTCACCAGCGCGAAGGCGGAAGCTCTCGTCTATGACTTGATTCAACTTGGTGACGGCGGTACGGGGCAGCGAAGCGAAGCACAGATACCGCATCATCTCGTTTTCGACCGTTGCTTCATTCACGGCAGCGCGGCGGGAACGCTCAAGCGCGGGATTGCACTAAACAGCGCGCACACGGAAATCACCAATTCGTATCTCTCCGACTTCAAAGCCGCCGGACAAGACGCACAGGCTATCGCCGGATGGAACGGCAGTGGTAACTATCTTATCGCCAATAATCATCTGGAAGCTTCGGGCTATCCGGTCATCTTCGGCGGTTCGGATGTTTCTGTGCCGGACTTAGTGCCGTCCGACATCCGCATCCTCCGCAACACTTTCACCCGCCCGCTTGCATGGCGCGGTGTGTATTCGGTCAAGAACCTGTTTGAACTCAAGAGCGCGCGGCGCGTCACCGTCTCCGGCAACCTGTTTGAAAACAACTGGGTGGACGGGCAAACGGGTTATGCGATTGTTTTTACCGTGCGTGACGAAGACGGGCGAGTCCCGCACGCGGTGGTTGAAGATGTCGAGTTTTCACATAATATCGTGCGCCACTCGGCTGCCGGATTGAACTTCTACGGAAGGGAAGGGCAAGGCTTGCAGCGCGTCCGCGTTCACAACAATCTGTTTGAAGATATAGACGGCGGGAGGTGGGGCGGCAACGGCAGATTTATTCTGATGGACAATGTGGCGGATGTGACTTTCGACCACAACACTATCTTAAATACCGGCACGTTGTTCTATGTCTATGGCGTGGCAAGCGAACGGGTTAATTTTACGAACAACATCGCGCGCTTAACCGGGTACGGCATCTTCGGTGACGGTGTAGGTTCGGGTAACAGGGCTGTCGCCGCCTTCCTGCCAAACTCAAGCATTACACGCAATTTGCTCACCGACGGAAACTTCTATTTATATCCATGGACATACCCGGAAGGAAACATAGGTAAAGAAACCATTGACGGCGGTGTGTTCATGGACGCAGCGGGAGGCAATTACCGCTTGTCGCCGGGCAGCCCGTACAGAGGCGCGGGAACGGACGGCAAAGACTTAGGTTGCGATATGGACGCCCTCGAAGCGGCGATGAGAGATGAGGGCAGTCCGGTGATTCCTGCAGTTCCGCCGCTCGTGACGTTGCAACAAGTCACTGCCGCGCACACGAAGGCTGCTGCTTTAGCCGTCAGCGCGGGTGGGCTTTCTGCGGCACAACTCGATTCTGTGGTAGATGAAATCTTGCAGGCATCATTGACCGCGCAGAGCGAAGCGGGAGTTCTCGGCGATATGGCGAACGAGGTCGAAGTAAGGTTGACGTTCGCCCTCTATTTCTCGCGCGCAGCGCAATCACTGGCGCGTGTCGGGGCGTCGGATTCGAGTGTGCGAAGTCGCTTGCAAATTGCGGCGGAACATCTCAATCAGGTGCGTGAAGCGTTGCTCCCCGCGAACTCTAACGCCGCGCTCAACAGCGTCGAAGCGAACGTCAAAGCCGTGCCTTCAATCAGCCTTGCCGATGCGCGTTCGAGTGCGACGCTGGCGGCGATTGTCGCTCCGGCGAGCGCGGCGACGATAATGCTTGACCGCGCCGTGACATCGCGCGGTACGGCGCGTGTGCCGTTGTCATCGCGGGCTTCCGTGTATGAACTCGCGGGCATCAGTGTCACGGTCGGTGGGCGGGCAGCGACGCTTGTGGACGTTTCACAATCGCGCGTCGGGTTCGTCGTACCGCGTGAGTGCGCTTTGGGTGAAGCGGAAGTCGTGGTCACGACGCAGAGCGGAACGATTGCGCGCGGCAGCGTGACGGTCACCAGTGTCGCGCCGGGAATTTTCGTGAAAAGCATTGGCGGCGTCGGGTTGCCGATGGGCAAAGCCGGATTCACGCGCGGCGGTTTCTTCCGCACGACGACGATGGACGCGAACATCAACGAGGCGACGAGACTTGCTATCAGCGCGACCGGATTCAGTTTCGCCGCACCGAACACAAACCTTGCGAATGACGGGCGTATTGCTTCGGGCATGACACCGAATCTCGCGGAGTCGGTGGCGGTCGAAGCCCGTGCGCGCGACGGTCGGACATGGTGGTTGAACGTCGAGTTCGCGGGCGTCAGCCAAGCCGCGACGGGCTTAGATCAAGTTACCGCGATATTGCCGCCGGAGTTGCGTAACGTAGGGATGCTGGAATTAACGCTCGTTATCGGAGATATGCGAAGCAACTCCGCGCAACTCAACTTTCGCGCCCCCGTTGTGCAAAGCGAATTGACGACGGTTGCGATAAAGGGCGGCAGAAGATAGTTCTTGCTTATGTAGTTTGTTGACCTTACAACACGCCTTCAACATGAAAGAGCCGCCGCGAGATTCAAGTCTCGCGGCGGCTCTTTCGCGGCGGCAATACGGAATGCAGTGCGGCATGTTCTGCGGTGCGATGCGCTTGGCAAAGAATTTGACGGACACAAGCTTTCTACTAATTTCGCCGTCTCTTTGCTAGTATGCACGGGCTTTCCACTCCGGGTATTAACATCAATCACAAAGGCGAAAAACTTTCATGGCAGGTGAGTTAAAGACCGAGCATATTTCGTTGGATTTCTTGCGCGTGTGTGAAGCGGCGGCGATTGCGGCGGCGCGCACGATGGGGCAGGGCGACCGCAAGCATTCCGATCACGTCGCGGTCGAAGCGATGCGGCTGACGATGGACACCGTGCAGATGTGCGGGCGCATCGTCATCGGCGAAGGCGAACGCGACGAAGCACCAATGCTTTACATCGGTGAAGAAGTCGGGGCGGGGGCGCGTATGTCGCCGGAAGAACGCGCCATGCTTCCCGAAGTTGACATCGCCGTTGACCCGCTCGAAGGCACGAATCTATGCGCGGTCGGAGCGAACAATGCCATCGCCGTTTTAGCCGCCGCCGAACAGGGCGGCTTGCTCAACGCTCCCGATATTTATATGGATAAAATTGTCGTCGGACCTTCAGCGCGCGGCGTGGTTGACATAGATGCTCCCATCAAAGACAACCTGAAAAACATCGCGCGTCGGCTGGGGCGCGACATCGAAGATTTGACCGTGATGGCACTCGACCGGGGGCGTCATAAAAAACTCATCGCGGATGTGCGCGCGGCGGGTGCGCGCATACGTTTGATTGGCGACGGCGACCTCTCGGCGGGCATTTCGGCGGCAGTCGCGGGAACGAACATTCACGCCCTCATCGGCATCGGCGGCGCGCCGGAAGGCGTGTTGACCGCCGCCGCGATGAAGTGTTTGAACGGCGAGATTCAAGCCCGTTTGGTGTTCGACCACGAACGGCTGGGCGTTGATAAGTCAAAAGTCCCGCCCGCCGATGAAGTTCTCGGACGCTTGCGCGACATGGGAATCAGCAACCCCGATAAAATTTATGACACCGACGACCTCGCGCCGGGCAAGAAAATTATCTTCGCCGCGACGGGCGTGACAGATGGTTCGTTGCTTCGCGGCGTGCGCTTTTTCGGAGCGGGCAAACGCACGCACTCACTTGTGATGACCACCGAATCGCGCAACATACGCTTCATTGATACCGTCCACGTCGAAGGCGGACCCGACACGGTGATTAGGTTTTAGTGATGAACGATGAACGATGAACGATGAATGGGAATAGGTTCTGCCTCCATTCATCATTCATCACTCATCGTTCATAATTTAGTTATGCGTTCATCTCCCGATGTTTATGTTTCGCAGGTTGCCGACGCGGGCGCGCCGCAGGTTGAGCGGCGCGCGCTCTTCGCGTGGGCGGCGACGTTGTGCGGAGCGTTCTTCCTTCTCGCGCTTATCGTCGGCGCACCCGTCGCCGCGCACGAAGGGCAACCGCTTCTCGCCCGCGTCTTGTATCAAAGTCTTCACCTCGTTTGTCATCAAATCCCGGAACGCTCCTTTCAGATTGGGGCGCACCCGTTCGCGGTCTGTACCCGATGCTTCGGGTTATACATAGGCTTCGCGTGCGCGACGCTGCTCTACCCGCTCATGCGTTCCCTCACACGCGACGACGCACCGCCGCGCTCTTTTATCATCATCGCCTTCTTGCCGATGTGTTTTGATTGGACGCTCGGCGTAACGGGTATATGGGCAAACACGGCTTGGTCACGCTTTGCGACCGGAGCGTTTCTCGGAGCGTGCGCGGCGTTCTATGTCGTTCCCGGTCTGGTTGATTTGGGTTTGCGTTATTTACGCGCATCAAGTTCCGGCGAATTTGATGCGACCTGAAAACTTTCTAAAGACGTTCGACTCTCAACAGGAAGGCTAAAAAGTTATGAATAACAAATTTCGTCCCGCTCTAATCGCTGGTGCGGCACTCGGCGCGTCCGTTGTTTTTATGGCAGTCTTACAATCGGTCGCGCCCGCCGTTGGCACTGCCGCCGGATGTTTTGGGTGCTTAATACCAATCGGGGCGGGACTTCTCGCCGCGTACCTCTACGTTAAAGGCTCGACCGTTCCGGCGCAAATTTCCGACGGCGCAACTCTCGGCGCGCTCGCCGGAGTTATCGGCGGATTGATTAACTTGGTGGTGGGTGTGCCGTTGAGTTACACCATGAACTCGGCGGCGGTTGAAACTCAAATGGCACAAATGAGAGACGCCGGAGTTAATGTGCCTTTCTCCGGTTTGACATTGTTGCTGGTGGTGGGCGTCGTCGCAATCATCGTTTATGCGATTCTCGCCCTTATCGGCGGCTTAATCGGAGTCGCGGTTTTTGAAAAACGCAAAGGCGGTGACAGCAATCAACCACAGCCTTTCCCAAATCAAGGCAGCGTTTAATAAAAGGTGGAGACACGAAAAACCGAAGGGCGAAAGTGAAAACAAGTTCTCACTTTCGCCCTTCGATTTTCGACTTTCCCACAATGGAGGCGCCGAGAATCGAACTCGGGTCCAAAAAGCGAAACCGCCGGAATCTACATGTGTAGTCGTTTCTCCTCTGCCAATCTTACTTTGGCATGTTCGCCCGCGCGCGGTAAGTGAAACGACGAAGACCCGCGCTTGGGCTAAACCAGTTTAGTTTCGGCGATCAACCCTGATTACAACTGACCGCCTAGCTCAAATGAGTGACATCTCCGTCCGCGCGCTTGAGCGACTTGCGGCGAGACGCTTGCGAAACCTAATTAGGCAGCAAGAGCCAATTCTTGATTGTTGGCAATTAACATTCCCACATACTTATTAACGGGCTGTATATGAGGAAGCCCGACACGCATCCGAACGGTGAGCGTCTTCCTGTCGAAACCTGTCGCCCCCGTCTTTTTCAAGGTAACGGTTTAGATGGTGTACGGTCAAGCCACGTTGTAAAATAGTTGATAGTTGATAACGGATAGTGGATAGTGAAGAAGATGTTCTTAAACTATCCGTTATCAACTCTTTCCACGTCCGCGTGCATCTGAAATAGTATGGCGTTCATTTGTTTCGAGCGTCCATGCTGCCCATTATTTAGCGAGGTAATTATTCGATGGCTGATACCACACGTTCCGGCGCGCTTGCCCGCCCTTCATCTTCTTCACGCACGATAAGAAGCGTCACACCGCCGCCGCGCCGCCCTTCGTTTTTGCGGCGTTTGTGGCTGCCCGCGTTTCTCGTACTCGCTTTGACGGCGGGCGGGTTGACCGGAATCGTCCTCGCTTACGAACTCAATTCATCAAACGCCGCGTCGGAAGTGTCGGCGTTGGCAACGTATCGTCCGAGCGTGATTACGCGCGTTTATGCCGACGACGGCAAGACGGTCATTGGTGAGTTCGCGCTTGAGCGGCGCATCCCGCTTCGTTACGAGGAGATTCCGGCGAACGTCAAGAACGCGATTCTCGCCGTCGAAGATACGCGCTTTTACGACCACATCGGGATTGACCCGATTCGCATCGTCGGCGCGGGATACAACAATTTAACGACCAACAGAGTCGAAGGCGGTTCGACCCTGACACAACAACTCGCCCGCAATCTGTTTCTGACGCGCGAACAAACCTTCACGCGCAAATTCAAAGAGTGGCTCGTCGCGCTGCAAATCGAACGCTTTTATACCAAGAACAAAATTTTGGAGATGTACGTCAATAACATCTTCTTGGGCGCGCGGGCTTACGGTTTTGAAGCGGCGGCGGAAACTTATTTCGGCAAGAAAGCGAAAGAATTAACGCTCGATGAAGCCGCCCTCATCGCCGGGATTCCGAAATCAACTACGAAATATAACCCGACTTTGAACCCCGAAGAATCGAAAGAGCGGCGCAATCTCGTTCTTGATTTGATGGCGAGAAACGGCTTCGTCTCGCAATCGGAAGCCGATGCCGCGAAAGCCCGTCCCGTCAAAGTCGTTGACACGGCTTATTATCAACCGCCGACCGCTCTCACCGGGTTCGGTTATCCGGTCGAAGAAATCCGTCAATACCTCGAAGAAAAGTACACGACCCGCGTCGCGCTCGGCGGGCTAACGGTGTATTCGACTATCAACGTCGAAGCCCAAAAGGAAGCGCAGGAAGCCGTTCGCACGGGGCTTCGTCAATACGACAGAGGGCGCGGTTGGCGTTCCGAATATGACAACATCGCCACGGCGGGCAACGACGGCACACGCGAGCCGACCGCGCAGGAATTGAAGAACTTCGTTCACTCCGATTGGTACGGCAACGATTACGAAACGGATGAATACGTCATGGGCATCATCATGGCGATTGACGCGAAGAAGAACGAGGCGACCGCGCGCTTCGGCGGTTATAGCGCGACGGTGACGGCGAAGGATATGGGTTGGTCTGGACGCCAACCGAAAAACGAATTCACAACGGGCGACCTCGCGCAATTCAAAATCAAAACGGTTGATGACGACAATCGCCGCCTCACCGTTGATTTGACGCAAATTCCAAAAGTTCAAGCCGCCCTTTATTCCGAAAATGCGAAAACGGGTGAAGTCGTGGCGATGGTCGGCGGCTATGATTTCAACACGAACAAGTTTAACAACGCGACGCAGGCTTATCGTCAAACCGGCTCGGCGTTCAAACCGTTCGTCTATACAGCGGCGGTCGAATGGGGTTTGAGTCCTGATTCCTTGGTGAGCGGCGCGCCGATGCGGCGCGGCAGCTGGCAGCCGCACAACTATGACGGTTCGACTTCGCACGGCAACGTGCCTATGAAAACCGCGCTCGCTAAATCCTTAAATCTTGCCGCCGTTCACCTTCTCGATACGGTCGGGATTCAAACCGGTTCGCAGATGGTCAGGCGTTTCGGCATCACCGTCCCGATGGCTCCTTACCTGCCGAGTGCTTTGGGTGCGACTGAAGTTCCGCTCGACGAAATGGTTTCGGCTTACTCCGCGTTTCCGAATAAAGGCATTCGCATGGAGCCGCACCTGATTCGCCGTGTCACGGATATGGACGGCAACATCCTCGAAGCCTTCGATAAAACAACATACAAAGTGACGAGTGAATACGTCGCGTTGACGATGGTCGAGATGATGCAAGCCGTGACCTCATCGGGCGGAACAGCCCCGCAAGCAACCGCCATCGGTCATGCGGTCGCGGGCAAAACAGGCACTGTCAACGACCATACGGACGTGTGGTTTGTCGGTTACACGCCGACATATGTGACGGGGGTTTGGATGGGTTATCCCGACCGTAAAGTAAATCTCGGAAGCGGGATGACGGGCGGGCGCGGTGCGTTACCGATATGGGTTGACTTCATGAAAGATTTCATGAAGGACAAGCCGAAGGAGAAGTTCGAGAAAGCACCCAAAATGCCGGAAGACATCAAGGAACTTTTCGAGCAACGTCAACGCGAACAGGCGGAAGAACGCGAAGCCCTCGCCGCCCTTTACGCTTCGAGTCGTCCGCGTGGAAACGATAACGACGGCGACAACCGTAATAACTATGATGATTTACCGACGCTCTTTTCGGATCAACAAAAGTTAGAAAAGATCACCTTGCCACCGCCCCCAAGCGCGAATAGCGGAAGCGCGTCGTCAGCCGATTCCGCACCCATCATCAAAGAAGTTAAACCGCAAGCCGCGCCGCCGCCGCCGCCGCCGCCCGCCACTTCGCGCACGCCTGAAGAACCCGCCAAACGACGCGGCAAAAAGGGCGAAGACGAACCGTAAAAAGCAGGAGTCAGAAGCCAGAAGTCAGAAGTCAGGAGTCAGAAGTCAGAATAAAAAAGCAGGATTGCCTTCTATTCTGACTCCTGACTTCTGGCTTCTGACTCCTCTGTTAGAAAAGTTTATCAACGTACAGGTCAAGCATCTTGCGCCACCAGACCCAATCGTGTGCGACATCGTGACCCCACACGTCGAGCGTGTGAGGAATGCCTTTGGCGTGCAGAATACCGGAGAGTTGGCGGCTGCGGTCGGGTGCTTCAAACGCCCCTTGTCCGGTAAGGATGACGATTGAACTCGGATCGCGGTGACGAAGGCGCGGCAGGTGATAATCGTCGTCGAGGTTGGACAGATATTGCGCCGGGTTGTTGAAGTAAAGATTGTCGTCCGTGTAGCCGTCCATGTATTCGCGCACGTCGTAACTGCCGCTCATCGGGATTGTTCCGGCGAACGTATCGGAGTGTTTGAAGAACGCATTCGCCGCAAGATATGCACCGAGACTCGCCCCCGTTGTGACAGGTTTTATATCGCCGTTGTTTGTGTCCTGACGAATGAGCGGCAAAACTTCGTCTATTATGTAACGGTCGTAAGCAGCAAGAATCGCGGCTTTGTGCGGCGGCGAAATCCCTTCGTTCAAGAGACTGTAACGATTGACACTGTTGATTGAATAGAGCCGCACGCGCCCCGCATCAACGTGATGTGCGATGGCGTCAATTAAGTTAAAGCGTTCGTATTCGAGAAAGTCCGCCGCCGCCGTCGGGAACATCAACAGAGGATGTCCGGCGTGACCGTAAGCGACGAGCGGCATTTCCGTACCGAGATTGTGGCTATACCAAGAAGTGATGCGGCGATTCATTTAGATTGTTTGCTCCTGATTTGGATGTTCACAACAAAAACTTTAGCGATTGCGCCACGCGGGTTTGCGCTTTTCCATAAAGGCGGCGATGCCTTCGCGGGCGTCTTCGGTTTTCATCAGTTCGTTCAGGTAGATGTTTTCAACGCGCGTCAAGGCTTCGTCGAACGTCGCTCCGCGTGCGGCGTCGAGAGCGCGGCGTGTCGCTTCGAGAGCGGGGGCGGAGAGTTCACGAAGGCGGGCGAGGATTTCATCGGTTTTGCTTTGAAGGCGTTCGGGCGTGACGACGTGTGTGACGAGTCCGATGCGGGCGGCTTCCTGCGCGTCAATCAGTTCCCCTGTCAGGATGAGTTGGCGGGCGGCGCGTTCGCCGATGATGCGCGGCAGAAGGGCGGTGGCGACGGTCGGGAAAACTCCGAGCTTAATTTCGGGTTGACCGAAGCGCGCGCCTTCCGCCGCGATAACGATGTCGCACCCCGCGATGAGTTCGCACCCGACACCCAAAGCCGCGCCTTCGACGACGGCGACGGTCGGTTTCGCAAGGATGCCGAGCGTGCGAAAGATGCCGTGAAATACATCGAGCATCTGGTAAATTTTTTCGCCGCCCTGTTCTTCAATCGCCCCGCCCGCGCACCACGCGCGGCTGCCCGCCACCGCTTCAAACACAATCGCCACCATCTCATGATGACTCATACATTCGTTCAACGCCGCATCCACTTCGCGCATCATCGCCATCGTCATGATGTTAAGCGGCGGGCGCGCAAACGTGATACGCCCGACGCGCTCATCCGTGCGGAATTGTATGTGCTGGTAGAGATTCATATTTTGAGCAACAAGATGAAAACAGATTTTTTTGTCACTTATCACTCACCACTCATTGCGGTCTTCATCGGCGTTCCGAGCCAACTTTCATAAAGCTTTCGTTGCGCGGGCGAAGGGTTTTGAATGGGCGTGATGCGGAAATCGCCCAGTGTGTTTTGTCCGAGTTTAATCGGAAAGGTGCGAAGTTCATCGAGGCGGAAAATCGTGAGCGTGACATCATCTCCGGGACGACGTTCGCCAAGTCGTTCGTTAAGCGTGGCGAGTGTGACGCGCGTGCCGTTGAGGGCGATGATTTGGTCGCCCGCCGTGATGCCTTGCTCGTAAGCGGGCGTGCCGACCGGGACGGTTCGCACCGTGAGACGTTCGCCGTCCTGCGTCAGATTCGCGCCGAAGAAAGCTTTGGGCGCAGCTTTCGGGTCAACCGTCGTGTTGAGGGTTAAGCCGAAGGCTGAAAGCGTTTCTGCGAAAGGGAGTTCCGCCCGCCCGCGCACATATTTGTCAAAAAACTCGTTGAGATTGCCGCCCGCGATTCGTTCCGCCGTCGCCTGAAAATCGGCGGGTGTGTAGTTGCGGTTGCGAAGCGCGAAGTCCGTATAAAGAGCGCGCATCACATCGTCAAGGGAACGCGCGCCGTCAGTGCGACGGAGAATTTCAAGGTTGAGCAGAAGCCCGACGAGCGCGCCTTTGTCATAGTAAGAGACGGCGGTATTGATTGTGTTTTCATCGGGTCGGTAGTACTCAATCCATGCGTCGAAGCTGGCTTCTTCGACGCTCATCGCAAGTCTTCCGGGCGTGGATTGCAAAGCTCTGATTTCATTGCCGAGCGATTTTAGACTCTCATCAACGCTCATCAATCCGGCGCGACGCAACAAGACGTTTTCGTAATAACTCGTTATGCCTTCCGCAACCCACAGAAGGCGCGTGTAGTTTTCGTTGTTGTAATCGAACGCGCCGAGCGCGTCGGGACGTATGCGCTTGACGTTCCAGAGGTGGAAAAACTCATGCGCGACAAGCGACAGAAAGCCGCGATAACTTTCCTCTTGAGCGAAGCTGAAACGACGCGCGATGAGGGCGGTCGAGTTGAGATGTTCCAACCCGCCGCCCGCCGTCGGGTGCGTCATAAGGAGAAACGTGTAGTTGTCGTAAGGCAATCCGTTCATCATCTTCGCGGATTCTTCGACGATTTTCGGCACGTCGCGGCGCAGGCGTTCGAGGTCATAATTACCTTCGCCGTCAACGATGAAGCGATGAGGTTTGCCGCGCACTTCAAAGTCAACCGCTTTCCAGTCGGAAACGAGAAACGGCGAATCGTAAAGTATGTCGTAGTTCGGAGCGGCGAACGTGGATGAACCCGCTTCGGTATTACTTCCCGTCGCTTGTGGCAATCCGGTAGCGATTTTCCAGTTGCCGAACGGCTTGACCGTGACGGTCGAAGGAGCGTTCAAGAAGCCTTCGACATACATGAGCGTCGCGGCGTTGTTCCAGAACGCATGACGGTCGTTGAGTTCGTTGGTGCGAACCGTCAACTCGTTCGCATAGACGTTGTAACGCACGACGATTTCCGGCGCGCCGTTCGTCGTAATGCGCCAAGTGTTCTTGTTGGTTTTCGTCCACGCGAGCGGAGTTGTTTCGTTCTGACTTCCGCCGCGCCGCGCCGTGAAATCCTGAACGTGGCGCGCGTATTCACGAATCAAGTACGAACCCGGTGTCCACACAGGCAGCCGCACATCAAGGCTTGCGGGCATTCGTGACGATTCGGTCGCGCGCACGCGCATTTCGACTTCGAGCAGGTGCGTGTACGGGCGCGGCATCGAAACGGTATAAGAAATGTTTGGCGGCGATTGGTTGTTTTGCGGTTGATTGACCGGCATGGAAGCGGGGCGGGGCGGTTGTGCGGCAACGCTTGACGTGCTGCCGACAAAGGCGAAACTCGCCATACTCGCCATAATAGATGCGAACAGGAATCTCAAAATCATCTGTTTGATAGCTTCTCCATTGAAGATTGTGTTGGGAGAAAAAGTGCCGCAGCATCTTACTACAAGCTATCTCAAAAATGTTTTCCGGCTTAACCCGACACGGTTTCCCGCGTCCGTTTTTCGCTTCTCTTTCTATCGCCTTCCGGCTTTGACGTGTCGCTTGACAGTGGCGCGGGGCGGTCGTTAAGGTGACTGAACCTCAAGCAAAACAATGTCCACGACTATCAATCCGATTGTGATGAAATTCGGCGGCACGTCCGTCGAAGACGCGAACGCCTTTCGCCGCGTGTGCGAAATAGTCCGCGCTCAAAAGGCGAAAGCGCGTGAGCGCGGCATCGTCGTCATCGTCTCCGCGATGAGCAAAGTCACGGACGCGCTTCTTACAAGCGTCGAAGCGGCAATCGCGGGCGAGACGCACGCCGCCACAGAGTCGCTTGAAAATCAGTTCGCGCGTTACGTCACGGTCGCACGCGAACTCGCGCACCCCGACAAAGTCGCAACCGTCACCGAAGCGATTGATAAAGCACGCGACGAGATTGCGGAACTGCTCGCCACGCTTCAGCGTCAACCTTCCGCGCGCCCACTGATTCAAGATGTCGTCGTTTCTTACGGCGAACGTCTTTCCGCGCTTGTTCTCGCCGCCGCTCTCGATAATCACGGCGCGAACGCGCAGTACATTGACGCCCGACGCTGCATCATCACCGATGAAGAACACGGACGCGCCACGCCGTTCGCGGAGGAAACCGACAATCACACGACGCGCGAACTCACACCGCTTCTGACGCAAAACATCACGCCGGTTTTAGGCGGCTTTATCGGTTCGTCTCTTTCGGGCGCGACGACGACTTTGGGACGCGGCGGAAGCGATTATTCGGCGGCACTCATCGGGGCGGCTCTCGATGCTTCGGAGATTCAAATCTGGACGGACGTGACCGGAGTGATGACCGCCGACCCGCGCATCGTGCCGCGCGCGCGCACCGTCCCGTTTCTATCTTATGAAGAAGCCGCCGAACTCGCGTATTTCGGGGCGAAGGTATTGCACCCGAAAACGATTCAGCCCGCGATTGTGAAAGCGATTCCGGTGCGCGTCTGTAATTCGCGTGTGCCGGAAGAAGCCGGAACACTGATTCGACGTGAAGCGGATACGCAGGAACACCGCGTTATTAAATCCATCGCGCACAAAAACGGCATCACGGTCGTCCGCATCACCGCCGCCGCGATGCTCGGAACTTACGGCTTTATGCGTCAGCTTTTTGAGGTCTTTGAACGCCACCGCACGCCCGTTGATGTCGTCACGACATCGGAAGTCAGCGTTTCTTTAACGCTTGATGACACGGCGCGCTTGCCCGGCATACTCGAAGATTTACGCCAACTCGGTCGCGTCGAAATTGAGGATAAGCGTGCGATTATCTGCGTCGTCGGGGCGGGAATTTTGACGACGCGCGGCATCGCCACGCAGGTTTTCCGTCATCTTGAAAACATCACCATCTCGCTTATTTCACAGGGAGCTTCGAGCGTCAATCTGACTTTCGTGGTTGATGAAACGCGCGCCGCCGAAGCCGTCAGCCGCCTTCATCACACCTTCTTCGAGACTTACGGCTTGGACGAAGCGGCAGACCTCGCGGCGCGTGGTGAAGGCGAGTTGATTCGATGAAAATGCGGCACATAATAGTGAGTTTGAGGAAACCGGATGATGACGACACACGCCGAAACTTTTGAGACGACACGCGATTTGATTGATATTCCCTCTGTGTCCGGCGATGAGCGCGCGGTTGCAGATTTTCTGCGTTGGCGTCTGGAACAACTCGGCTTTAACGTCGAAGCCCAAACGGTCGAAGGCGAGCGCGTCAATCTCATTGCCACCACGAACGCCGCGCCGCTCATCGTGTTCTCGACGCATATTGATACCGTGCCGCCTCACCTAGCTTCGAGTGAAGATGATGAATACATTTACGGGCGCGGGGCGTGCGACACAAAAGGCATCATCGCGGCGATGCTGGCGGCGGCGATGAACTTGCGCGACGCGGGCGAAGAACGCATAGGCATGTTGTTCGTCGTCGGTGAAGAAACCACGAGCATCGGAGCGCAAGTTGCGAACCGTCATCCACTCGCGCGGGAATGTAGATTTCTAATCAACGGCGAACCGACGGAAAACAAGTTGGGCATCGGCTCGAAAGGTTCGCTGCGCGTGCGCTTGAAAGCGACGGGTTTGGCGGCGCATTCGGCGTATCCCGAACAGGGCGCATCCGCGATTGAAAAGATGCTCGACGTGTTGAACGATGTGCGCGAAGCCGTGTGGATTGAAGATGAATTTTACGGGGAGACGACGGTTAATATCGGAACGATAACGGGCGGCGTGCGTCCGAACGTGATTCCTCCGACGTGCGAGGCGGATTTACAAATCAGACTCGTATGCGATTCATCACGCTTAAAACCCGCGTTTGAAAACATCGTCGCGGGGCGCGTCGAAATTGAATACTTGGGCGTGACCGAACCCGTGCGGCTTCATGCGGTCGCAGGTTTCACGCATGAAGTCATGCGCTTTACAACCGATGTGCCGCATCTCTCGAATTGGGGAACGCCGCTTCTGCTCGGCGCGGGTTCGATTCTCGACGCGCACACCGCGCACGAGAAAATCAGCAAAGTCCAACTCATCGAATCCATCGAACTCTACACACGCCTCGCGCATGATTTACTCGCACAGGTCACAGAAGAAAATGACGACCATAAGCGGGGCGTCACGCCATGAAAATCGCGTTGCTCGGCTACGGCAAAATGAATCGGCTCGTCGGAGAGTTGGCGCAACAGGCGCAACATGAAATCGCGTTCATCGCCCGTGCAAGTGACGACATCGCGGACGCGAAACGGTTGGCGGGGAGTTTGCGCGGGGTTGATGTGGCGATTGATTTCTCGGTTGCGAGTGCGGTTGTGATGAATGCGGAAGCGTGCGCGCGGGCGGGTGTGCCGATTGTCGAAGGCACGACGGGTTGGCATGATGAATTAGATGCGGTTAAAAATATAATCGCGGAACACGACGGCGTGATGCTTCACGGCGCGAACTTCTCTATCGGTGTCAATCTTTTTTACCGCATCGTCGCGCGGGCGGCTGAAGCGTTCGACAACGTGAATGATTACGATGTGTTCATCGAAGAAGCGCACCACAAACAGAAGCGCGACGCGCCTTCGGGAACAGGGCTTCAGCTCAAGCGAATTGTTGACGCGAAGATGAAACGCGACGTTGATGTGACGAGCGTGCGCGCCGGATTCATTCCCGGCACGCACACCGTCGGCTTCGATTCGATTGCCGACACCGTTACTTTGACGCACACGGCGCGTTCGCGCGAAGGCTTCGCGGCGGGTGCTTTGCGCGCCGCTTCGTGGTTACATAAAGAAAGAGATCGGCGCGGTATGTTGGAATTTGCCAGCCTGTTGGATGAAATTTTAGCGATGCGAAGTGGTGTGTAATATCAAGTTGCAAAGTAGATTGAGAGACGAATAGATTGAGGTACAAAGTATAACGGAGGTGAACGGAGGCATAACGGAGTAAAACGGAGGAGGAACAGTAAAGGTTTTCTCCGCTCACCTCCGTTATGCCTCCGTTCACCTCCGTTACACCTGTCTTCTGATTGGTAAAGTCCTACATTGTTTTGCAAGCGTTTAAGGGAAGCGAGGCGGAAAGATGACGATTGAATGCGATTGGCTGCGCGGGTGCGCGACGGCTCTCGTGACGCCTTTTAAGGCGAACGGGGCGGTTGACGGTAAGACGATGCGAGAACTCGTGAAGCGTCAAATCGAAGCGGGCGTGCGCGTGCTTGTGCCGTGCGGGACGACAGGCGAATCGGCGACGATGACGCGCGAGGAAGATGACCTCATCATCGGCATCACGATTGAAGTCGCGCACGCGATGGACGCGCACGTCATCGCCGGAGTCGGAAGCAATGCGACGAGTGTGGCGATTGATAATGCGCTTCGGGCGCGGGCGTTAGGAGCGGATGCGGTGCTTGCGGTCGCGCCTTACTACAACAAACCGACGCAAGCCGGACTCATCGCGCACTACACCGCACTCGCTCAAGCGATTGAAGATACGCCCGTCGTTCTCTATAACGTGCCGGGTCGCACCGCGTCGAACATTAGTTCAGAAACGGTTTTGCATCTCGCGCGCAATGTGCCGAACATCGTCGCGGTCAAAGAGGCGAGCGGCGACTTGATGCAAATCATGCACATCTTGCGTGAGCGTCCGCCGGAGTTTCGCGTGTTGTCGGGCGACGACGCTTTGACCTTCGCACTCCTCGCGTTGGGTGCGGACGGTTTGATTTCCGTCGCGTCGAATGAAGCACCCGCGATGATGTCGCGCATGGTCGAAGCCGCGCTCGCCGGAAGGTGGCATGATGCGCGCACGCTTCACTTCAAGTTGCTGGCTTTGATGGAAGCGAATTTTTGGGAATCGAGTCCCGCCCCCGTCAAAGCGGCGATGCGGATGATGGGCTTGCTGGAAGAAAGCTTGCGGCTTCCACTCGTACCTGTCCAAGACACGACGCGCGAGCGTTTGCGTCCGGTGTTAAATGAGCTTGGGCTTTTATCCGAGAGCGAGTCTGAAAAGTAGCGATGTATCTGTCCCGTAGGGACACGATGAGAATAGCCCAGCGATTCATCGCTGGGAACAGGAGTAAAACATTGGGGCAGTCCCTGATGGGCAATGGCATTAAGATAACGTTGTTTGTCAACAAGCGTGTTCTTTGGAATCAATAAGTTATCAAATTTGAAATTTCAGATGTTTGATTCCTTAACTTAATGCCATTGCCCGTCAGGGACGGCTGAAATCGGTCATTATTTCAGCCGTCCCTGACGGGACTCGCAAACTTCTGCCGCAGACCCAGCGATGAATCGCTGGGCTATTATCGAAATGTCCCTGACGGGACTTTTGAACATGCCCCGAACCGGAAAAGGAACACTAAACGCATGTCATCACATGAAACATTGCGTGAGCAAATCGAAGCTTTGAGCGCGCGCGCGGCGGGTGAATTTAATGATGAAGACCGTCGCGTGTTTGATGAATTTAAGCGGCAACTCAATCGCGGCGAGGTGCGCGCGGCGGAGCGTGACGAGCATGGAACATGGCGGGCGAACGCATGGGTTAAGCAGGGCATACTCGCGGGGTTTCGCATGGGGGCGATAGTTAATGTGTCGCCAAGTGACAACGCGGGTGATAAAGCGGGCTTCCGGTTTTTCGACAAAGACACATACCCTTTGCGCGTGACACAAGAGGATGAGCGCGTGCGAATTGTTCCCGGCGGGACAAGCATCCGCGACGGTTCGCATCTCGCTTCGGGCGTGGTCGTGATGCCGCCCGCTTACGTCAACGTCGGAGCGTTCGTTGATGAAGGGACGATGATTGATTCGCACGCCCTTGTCGGTTCGTGCGCGCAAATCGGAAAGCGCGTGCATCTTTCGGCGGCGGCGCAAATCGGCGGCGTGCTTGAACCCGTCGGGGCGAATCCGTGCGTGATTGAAGATGATTGTCTCATTGGCGGCGGGTGCGGAGTGTACGAGGGAACGATTGTTCGCCAAAAAGCGATTTTGGCGGCGGGAGTGATTTTGACGGGTTCGACTCCGGTGTACGATCTGGTGCGTGAAAAAATTTATCGCCGCGAAGCCGACAAGTCGCTTGAGATACCTGCGGGGGCGGTCGTTGTTCCCGGTGCGCGCTCCGTCAAAAGCCTGTGGGGAATGGAAAACAATCTTTCGCTTTACGCTCCCGTGATTGTTAAATACCGCGACGAACGCACGGACGCGGCGGCGCAGTTGGAGGACTATTTAAGATGAGCGATACGACAAGTGCTTCTGGCGCACGGGCGAAAAAAACAAGCGACACAGAAACACATGACGCGGGCATCACGGATGACGGTACAGGCGTCGCGCATGATGATGAGATGACAAACTTGCGCCGCGTCTCGCGCGAGTTTGTGCCGCCCGCGCGTCTGCGTGGGACGACGAAAAGCTTGATACGCGACTTCTTCGACCGCGCCCCTTCGGGCAGCATCAATCTGGGTTTGGGCGAACCCGACATACGCACGCCGCAAATCATCACGCACGCCGCGATGCACGCTATCGAAGCCGAACAGAACGGCTATACGACGCACGCCGGACTGCTCGGTTTGCGTCGTCTCGTCGCGGGCGATTATGAAAGCGCGGGAGCATCGGCGGAAAGCACGATTATCACCGCCGGTTCGCAGGAAGCTTTATATCTCGCTCTGATGACACTCGTTGACGCGGACGATGAAGTCCTCGTTCCCGATCCGGGCTTCGTCGCGTATCCGACGATGGTACGGATGGCGGGCGGCGTCTCGAAACGGTATCGCCTTCCGGCGAAAGATGATTTCGATTTCGACCTTGACGAGTTCCGGCGCGCGATTACACCGCGCACGAAAGTCGTCATCATCACGAGTCCGTCAAACCCTACGGGGCGCGCGCTCAATGAAGAACAGTTGAAAGGGATTGCCGAAGCACTCGCGGAAACGGGCGTGTTCGTCATCTCCGACGAGATTTACCGCGAACTATATTTCACCGAACACCGTCCGCCTTCCATCGCCGAGTTTTATCCGCGCACAATCGTCATCAGCGGTCTGTCAAAATCTTTGAGCATGACGGGTTGGCGTTTGGGTTGGTTGTGCGGCGTCGCGGGTGAGAAGGATTCTGCGATGCGCGATGTCGTTAAAGCCGCGCTGGTTCTGCACGGTTATGTGACGACGTGCGCGAGTACCGTGTCGCAGAAAGCCGCCCTCGTCGCGTGGACTCACGAAGCGGAAGATGCGCGCGCCGGAATGCGTCGCACGTTTCAAGGACGAAGGGATTATCTTCTCTCCCGCCTGAAAGAAACGAATCTGCGCGGCGTCGCTCCCGACGGAGCGTTTTATGTGATGGTTGACGTGAGCGCGCATGGAGCTTCGATGGAGATTGCCGAACGCGCGCTCGAACATAAAATCATCACCGTTCCCGGTATGGCATTCGGAGCGGAAGGCGAAGGCTTTTTGCGGCTCTCGTTCTGCGCCGATAAAGATGTGTTGGACGAAGGCGTGCGGCGTTTGAACGCGGCACTAACAGAAGGAACAGCAGCGTGATGAAAGATAAATTGCGCGCCGGAATACTCGGCGCGACGGGGACGGTCGGGCAGCGGTTCATAGAACTTCTCGCCAATCATCCGCAGTTTGTGGTGACGGCGGTGGCGGCGAGTGACCGTTCGCAAGGGAAGACTTATGCGGAAGCGTGCGCGTGGCGACTGGCGGGCGAGATGCCGGAAGCGGCGGGTTCGTTAATCGTCGAAGCACCCGAACCGACGCTTGATTGCGATGTCGTGTTTTCAAGTTTGCCGGGCGAGATGGCGCGTGAGACCGAAAGCAGATTTCGCGCGGCGGGTTATAAAGTCATCAGCAATTCATCGGCGTTTCGGATGGATGCGGATGTGCCGCTGTTAATCCCGGAAGTCAATCCCGAACATCTCGCGTTGATTGAAAGGCAAAAGATACAAGGCAGCAACGGCAAGGGTGACGGTTTCATCGTCACGAATCCCAACTGCTCGACGATTATGCTGGCTCTCGCACTCGCGCCGCTGCACAAAACATTCGGACTCGAATCCGTCATAGTGACGACGATGCAAGCCGTTTCGGGTGCGGGCTATCCGGGCGTCGCATCGCTCGACATCATGGATAACGTCGTGCCGTTTATCGCGGGCGAAGAAGAGAAGATGGAGAGCGAGACGCTGAAAATCTTGGGAGACTTTAACGATGCGAAAGACGGAATCGAAGCCGCCGATTTCCCAATCAGCGCGCAGTGTCACCGCGTCGCAGTGCTTGACGGACACTTCGCCGCCGTGCGCGTCAAACTTAAAACACCCGCCCGTGTTGAAGATGTGCGGCACGCATTCGAGTCTTTCACGGCGTTACCACAGGAGTTGAAACTTCATTCCGCGCCCGCCCAAATCATCATCGTGCGCGATGAACCCGACCGTCCGCAGCCGCGCCTCGACCGTGACGCGGGGTGTGGAATGAGCATTAGCGTCGGACGTATTCAACCGGACGCGGTGCTTGATTATCGCTTCGTGTGTCTCAGTCACAACACGATTCGCGGGGCAGCGGGAGCGGCAATTCTCAACGCCGAATTGTTGGCGGCGACGGGACGAATTGGATGAGAGAACAATCAGAAGTCACAGGTCAAAAGTCGGGAGATGTCCCCGCATCTGTTCGCACAGAGGATGCGCCCGCGTGGGCGATGGAAGGGTTTTTAGAAGTCAACAACGCGGGACACCTTGCGGTGGAAGATGTGGATGCGTTGGAGTTGGTACGGGATTACGGGACGCCGTTGTATGTGTTTTCCGAGCCGCGCATCGTCGCCAACATCGAGAGTTTGAAGCGTGCGGCGAGTGCGGTTAATCGTCCGGTCAAATTCTGTTATGCGTCGAAAGCAAACTCGAATATGGCGGTGTTGGATGCGGTGCGGCGGGCGGGGATTGATGCGGAAGTCAACAGCGGCGGCGAACTTTATAAAGCCTTGCGCGTCGGATTTCGCCCGCATCAAATCATCTTCAACGGCACAAGCAAAACGACGGCGGAGATTGACCATGCGGTCGGCGCGGGAATCTATGCCGTCAATGTTGATTCGCTGTATGAACTTGAACTTATCGAAGCATCGGCGCGAAGGTTAAATAAACGTGCGCGCGTCGCATTGAGACTCGTGCCGGAAATCGGTACGCGCTCGCACATCGGTTTGCAAACCGCGTTGCTTACTTCAAAGTTCGGCATCGCGGCGGTTGACTTGCCGCACGCTTTACAACGCGCCGCGCAGAACACGGAACTGCTCGACGTGTGCGGGATACACATTCACGTCGGTTCGCAAACCCCCGACATCGAACCGTTCGCCGATGCGTGTCGGGTCTTGTGGCAGCACCTCATCGCGTATCATCAACTGACCGGAAAATCATTCGACCACATCAACATCGGCGGCGGCTTGCCCGTTAATTATTTGCGCGATGCGTCGCACGCATCTGACATCGCGGAAACGGAACGCCTGATGTTCAGCGCGCAACTCGATACGACGGAAGTTTTGCGGCGTGCCGTTGAAGTCGCACGCGGGGCGGCAATCGAAGCCGACGCTTTACACCTGTTTGAAGGCATGACGATTTTGATGGAGCCGGGAAGAAGCGTGATTTCCGATACCGGAATCGTGTTGACGACGGTGCGAAACGAGAAGACGCGCGAAGGGGTCGGCGATACTTGGGTTTTGACCGACGCGGGTTATAACCTGCTGCTTTCGATGAATAATTACAAGTGGTATTACCACCTCGTCTCCGCGTCGCGGGCAGGTGAGAATCACGACACGCCGTATAAAGTCGCGGGACCTCTGTGCGATTCGGGCGACGTGTATTTCGACATCGAACAGGGACGCAGATTGCCGGATTATCGCAAGCTGCCTAAGGACGTGCGACCGGGCGAAGTCCTCGCGCTCTTAAATGCCGGAGCATATTCGCTGGCGCAGATGTTTCCGTATAACGGTCGCCCTTTGCCCGCCGCTGTGATGGTGCGCGCGGGCGGGCGTGTGGACGTGATTCGGCGCGCCGATACTTACGAAGATTTGGTCGCGCAAGATGTTTGGTGAAGGGTTACTTATTTGTAACGGAAGATGCCGCGCGTGTCGCTTGCGCGTTGATGAAGTTGTCGAGACCTTTAATCGAATTGTTGTTGAGACGGCGGTAAAGGTTTTCGATGACGGCGCGGCGCACGGGGTCGGGCGCGGCGCGGTAGCTTTTGATGTAAGCCGCGAGTGCTTCCGAGTTGTTGCCGAGTGCTTCGAGTGCCGTGCCGGTGTGCCATGCGTTGGCGCGTGACCACACAGTTCCATCGGGCAGTACGGTCGCGGCGCGGCGCAAATAAGGCAAGCCTTCTTCAGCCTTGCCGCTGTATGCGAGGGCGCGCCCGCGTGCGTCTTCGAGCCGCCCGCGCACGACGGCGGAGATGACCTGACGCGGCACTCGCGGGAGTTGTGGAGTCGTGCCGACGGCGATTGCGTCAAGGCGTGTTTTGCGGAGTTCATCGGCGAAAGCCGCTTCGGTCGCGGTCGGCGCGTCGAGTGCGATTTCGACGGTCGCGGTCGCCGCTTCCGCGATGAGCATAACGCGGTCGCGCACGGCGGGTGTCACATCGGACGCTCGTTTGACGAGACGCTCAATCACATAGAGTTGACGGTAAAAGCGCATCTCGTCATTGCCGGACGCGAACGTGTCGGCACTATCGAGCAAAATCTTTTCGCGTGCTTCGGCAGTCAATGCGTTCTTATCTTGCTTTGGTGCGCCGCGCTTCCTCGGTGTATTGGCGGCATTAGTTTCAGGCGTTAGTGCGGTGTGGAAAGCGAGCAGGGCGGCAAGGCGGCGCGCGCTGATGTCGGAATCGGCGGCGGTCGGTTGGTAAATCGAAGCGCGGCGTTCGGGGGCGAGTAGCTCAATGAATCTTCCATTCGTCGTTTCGATACGATTGGCGAGGCGCGCGGAGATTTCACCGTCGGGCGAGATGCGAAACGTGCGCGCGAGTTCGTTCGCGGCTTCTTCATAAAAACCGGAAGCGGCGAGAGCGTTGGCGAGTTCGTAAGAGAGCGTCGGGAAATCACCGAACTGCGCGGCGAGACGCAAAGAACGCTCGGCTTCGAGAGGACGCTTGAGCATGATGAGGGCGCGGGCATTGGCGATGTGCGCCCATGTATAACGCGGTTCGCGGACGACGGCGCGCCCGGCATAAGCCCGCGCAGTTTCGGCTTCCGTTTGCGCCGCGTACCAGTAAGCCGCTCCGGTCAGCAACGTCAAATCTTCGGGAGATTTTTCAAGTGCGATTTTCAATTCACGTTCGGCAGCTTCGCGGCGATTCATGTCAAACAGTGAAAGCACATATCCGGCGCGCGACACGGCGTCGTCGGGCGTCGCGGCGAGTTGGGCATCGTAAAGCGTGATGGCTTCGGCGGGCTTTCCAACGGCGCGATAAAGGTCGGCAAGAGCGCGGCGGGCAGTCGCGGATGTGGCGGAAGTCGCATCGAGTTCGAGGGCGCGTTTGTACTCTGTGATGCTTTCGTCGAGTTGAAGGTTGAGACGCCGCGCCGCGCCGAGTGCGATGCGGGCGGTCGCGGTTTCAGCATAGCGAAGCGAGAGTTCGATGAGCCGCGCGGCTTCGTCCGCCTGTTCGACGCTAAGATAGAACGTCGCTAGGGCGAGAAGGCTTTGCGGGTCAGTGTTGATTTTGGCTTCGATGCGACGTGCAATGTCGAATGCCTCCGCCTGTTCGCCGCGCAGGAAAAGATTTGACGGAAGTTGCGAAATGATTTGGACGAAAAGCTTTTCGCTCATCTTCGCGGGTGCGGCGGCGATGGCTTCGCGGAAATGCTTGATGCCCGCTTCCGTATTGCCGCCTGTTAAAAATTCATCGCCGACGGCGGCAAGTGTGCTGACGAGTTGCTCGATGGCGCGCGTGCGAAGTGGGGAAGGTTCTCGCGTTTCGGTGTTGGGAAACGAGGCGACAAACTTACGCAAACCTTCAAGTCTCTCAGCGGGCGGTTGTGCGACTAAAGCTTCCAACTGCGCGAGACGTTCGGTGTCGGGAATTTGAGATGCTTCGGGTGAGGCGGGTGCGGGAGTCGTTCTCGTGTTTCTGCGCGTCTGACTTTGTGTGGTCGAAGCGGCGACCCAGAGGAAGACGATGAAAGAGGCGGCGAACGTGATAAAAAGTTTTCGGCAAAGCAATATACTCATAGAAAATAGACGGCTGTTGAATCGGATTGATATTTAAGAATTAGTGTTTGAGAGGCGCATGATAACATCCGCGTTGTACGACAGACGAACATCGCGCGCACGATTTACAGTAGAAACGCCGTGCGAAACAACTTAAAGTGAAGCAAAAATATGAGCGAACTCGATGCGGAATGGGAGCGCGTGCGACGGGAAGTCGAACGCCGCGCACGTAAGCAGGAGCATGGCGATGTTGCCGATTATTTCCATTTGCGCGCGACGAACGATGCCGCGCGCAAAATCGGAATTGACTGGCTGATGGGTATGTTCACGCGCGCCGCCGGAGAAGCCAACCGGCGCGGCGCAACCATCAATCTCGAAGAATCAAACCGCACATCCGACGGCACAACATCGGGCGACATACCGGACACGCATCGCTTCACGGTCGGAGCGAGTACGATGGTCGGGGTGCGGTGCGTGATGCGCGTCGGAATTAAAACCCTGACCGTTGAAGCCGGATACCCGCGCGCACCCGCCGATGGATTCATACGCGGCGGCGGCTTGGCGCGTGCCAACATCACGCACTTCGGTGATAAACGCGCCGGTCAAAAGCTGATGCTCGCGCAACAGGGAACGAACGCGCCCGGTTGGTTCGTGGTCGAAGATGACGACACGGGGGTAAAAATCGGTGCGCGTTTTGTGGAAGCCGACATCGCGCGCCACCTGATTCACTTTGCAAAAGTTTCATAACTGCATTGTCCCGAACTTTTTATTTTGTGCCGTCATTTTCAGAAAGTTAGCGAGTCGCTTTTGAAAGTCGGCGGGACGCTTTCTCGCATCTTCGATATAACCGATGCGGATTCGACGGTAAGTTTCGGAAAACTGTTGAAAGTTTTTCCACGTCTCCCCGTCGGCTTTTAACACTTTCAAAATATCGGCGGGAATCTCAAAAGCCGTTTCCAAAGCGTTTCCTAGTTTGGCGAAGCCCGCTTCGGTCATCAGACCGCGCTCAATCATTTGACGGGCGCGTTCCTTGTTCAACTCCGACCAGTTGCTTTTCGCTTTGCGCGGAGTAAATCTTTGCGCCGAAGCCGTGTCGTTAAATTTCTTTTGGATTCCGTCAATCCAACCGAAACAGAGAGCCTCTTCTACTGCGTCATTGTAAGCGATGCGCGGCTTGCCCGAATCATGTCGGTAATACACCAGCCATATTTCCGGCTCGGTTATATGATTACGCTCAAGCCAATGCCGCCATTCGTCGCGTTTCGTGACATTAAGGGTTTTAGTGATTTCCATATTGAATTATATTCAGAACTGCCCGAATGTTACCAAATGCGAAGCCGCCGAAGTATCTTCGTTTCGCTCATCTTCGAGAGCAAACGATTTGCCACGCGGGGCGCACGTTTTGCGACGCAAATCAAGCGGGCAATTTGGTTCGCTCATGTTTAATTATGGTGGCACAATCTTTGCTCCTGCCGGAAGTAATTCGCACAAGTTTTGCGATTCGCCGCTCCCCCGAAACAGCGCGGGTTTGAAATGCAGGCGGCTAATCAAGGCGCATGACGAAACTCGAATACTCGCTCGAATGATGAGTTGAAACGCCTGAACGGGGCTGCGACCTGTGTTCGCATCTTTTATGTGTGGTTTGAGGAGAAAAACAAAATGACTTTACGAACTTTATTTAATTCAATCGCGCGCCATCGCCGCCTCACCGTGTCCGGCTTGTTGCTGGCATTATTCGTTCTTTGCGCTCCGGTTCTCACGTCCGCCCAGTATCGTGACGATGATTACCGTCGCGGTGGGCGCAACGACCGTTATGAGCGTCGCAACGACCGTCGTAATAATCGCGGCAATCAAGATTATTACAGACGCACGGTGCGCGAAGCGATTCGCCGCATTGAAGACAACAGCGACAACTTCAACGATAGGATTGACGGCGCGCTTGACCGCAGCCGCGTCAACGGTCGCCGTCGTGAAGACCAAATCTTGAACATCGCCAAGAATTTTGAAGAGACGGCGGACGACTTGAACGACCGCTATGGCGAAGGTCGCAACTTGGAAAATTCGCGCAACCTCGCGCAAAGACTTTTAGACGACGGCACACGCCTCGATAGATTTATCCGTCGCCAACGCCTTGACGGTCGCACCGAACAACTTTGGAATCAAATCAGCCAAGACCTTCGCGTCGTTGCCGATGCCTACGGTTATCGCACGCGCGCCGGTTATAACAACGGCGGCTATAACGATGATTACTATGACCGCGATGACGACTATAATCGTCGTGGCAACAACCGTAGCCGCACCGCCGATGTTCTCGGCAACATACTCGGTTTCCCGCGTAACTAACATCTTTGTCAAACAAGGAATCAAAGGGCGAAGCGTACATCAAACGCTTCGCCCTTTTGCTTTACTTTAACAACTGCGAATCACATCACATCTCCTCCTATGCGACAATAAACCGCATGACGACCTCATCACTCATCGCTCATCGCTCATCACTAAGTTCTCTCTATCTCGTCGCCACGCCTATCGGTCATCTCGAAGACATCACGCATCGCGCCGTTCGCATTTTGCGCGAACAAGTCGAAGTCATCGCGTGCGAAGATACGCGCCACACCGCCAAACTCCTGAACCATTTCGGCATTAAGACGCGCACCGTTTCCTATCACGAACACAACGAAGCGACGCGCACCGATGAACTCGTCGGCGTGATGAAAAAGGGTAAATCCGTCGCCCTTGTGACCGATGCCGGAACGCCCGCGATTAGTGACCCCGGCTTTCGTTTAGTGCGCGCGTGCATCGAAAACGATGTGACGGTTGTGCCTGTTCCCGGTGCGACGGCGTTCACCAGCGCGCTCATCGTTTCGGGTTTGCCGACCGATGCTTTCTTTTTCGGCGGCTTTCTTCCGTCACGCGCATCAGCCCGTCGCGCACGCCTCGCCGAACTGCGCGAGATGCCCGCGACGCTCATCTTTTATGAAGCACCGCATCGCATCCACGGCGCGCTTTCCGACGCGCACGAAATCTTAGGCGAACGTCACGCCGTCGTCGCACGCGAACTCACCAAACTGCATGAAGAAATCGCACGCGGCACGCTCTCCGAATTGATGACGCGCTTCGGCGGTGACGCGACGGTGCGCGGTGAAATCGTATTGTTGATTGACCGCACCAATCTCAATCAAACGACGGATGCGAAGCGTGCGAGTATCACCGAGCGAGTCGCCGCGCTGGAAGCCGAAGGCAAAAGCCCGCGTCACGCACTCAAACAGGCGGCGCGTGAGTACGGACTCGCACGCGATGAAGCGTACCGTCGGCTTATTGCCGAACGCGGGTAATATAAAGGCGAATCAAGAGTTGAGTATGCCCTGTCTGCAAGCTGCGGCAGCAGCGACAAGTTGGTAGCCCACAGTGAAGGCGTGAGCCGCAACTGTGGGTCTAAAGTGATACCAAGATTTTTAGCTGCGGCAGCAGCGTAAGATAAGATGAGAATCTTGCGCCTGATTTCTGTCGCTACTACCGTAGCTTGAAACCTCTCTCTGATTCATTCCCACAGTTACGCTGTCGCTTCACTGTGGGCTACCAACTTGTCGCTGCTGCCGCAGCTTAAAGACAGAGACATAATTAACCCTTGATTCGCATTATAAATTTTAAGTTAAGGTCAAAGGAAAAGGCAGGAACGTCAACGCGAATACGATGAGGGCGAGAACGGCGAGAAGCACGCGCATCCATCCGAGTTTTTCCTCTTCATTGAGCGGTTGGGGATGACCGAAGCGGAGCATCACGCCGAGCAGTACAACGTACAAGAAGCCGCTTGGAATGTGATGCCAAAACCATCCGAGCGGGGCGATAACGAGCATCGCCGCGAACGTCGCGCGGGCGAGCCATTTGTAAATCGTGTGACCGAACACCGCGAACGATATATGCCCGCCGTCGAGTTGTCCGACCGGCATCAGGTTGAGTGCCGTCACGAGACAACCGATCCACGTCGCAAAGAAAAAAGGATTCGGTGCGATGTGCGGGACATCAACCGCAAAGACGCGCGCGAGCAATCTCAATAACCAAGGGTCATTGAAGACGGCGACCGAACCGAGGCTTGATGCATCAAACGGGGCGGCGGGCTGCGCGGTTAAAAGCGTGGCGCACGCGGCAAGGATGATGACGGCAAATCCGGCGAGCGGTCCGGCAACGGCGATGTCGAACAGTGCGCGACGCGACGGAATCGGTGAACGAATTTTAATGAATGCCCCGAACGTCCCGGCGAGAAGCGGTGGCGGTGCGGGCAGGAAATAGGGAAGCGTCGCCTGCACGCCGTAACGCCGACACGCGATGTAGTGTCCGGCTTCGTGCGCCGCGAGAATCGTGAGCAATGTGGTTGAAAATAACAGGCTGTCCGTCATCAACGCGGCATCGCGCAGACCATGCACGGCGAACAGAGCGATGCTTTGAAAGTAGTATGCGAACGGGTAGAAAATGTAATCGAGCGTCGTGACGGGCGAGGCAAGCATCGGTTCGGGTACATCGTCCGTCGCCAGCAAAAGCATCCCGGAAAAGGTCGCGGTTGCGTAAGTTATGAGCAACAGCCCGCCGTGAAATAACCACTCACGCGCCGTCGGGCGGACGCGATAAAAATACGGCATGGACGGGACGAAGCGCGTGCGAAAATCGAATGGGCGGGCGTTCATGTAGTGGCGGCGTTGGTATGAATAAGCTTGTATGGGTAGGCAGGGCGACGCGCGATTTGCGGTGCGGTTTTCCGGTGCGATTTAATACTCGGCATCCGGCATTTTCCCTGATTTGCTTTCAGTCGAATCGCCGTCATCCACAAAATCGTGTGGCTGAAGCTCTTTACCGGGTTTGAAGCGAATGGTTTTGCCCGGCGGGATGGCGACTTCTTCGCTTGTGCGCGGGTTGCGCCCGACGCCGCGTTTGCGCGGTTTGACGACAAACACACCGAAGCCGCGCAGTTCGATGCGTTCGCCGCGCGCGAGTGCTTCTTTCATCGAATTAAAAAGCGCGTCCACAGCCTGTTCGGCTTTCATTTTCGGAACGCCCGTGCGGTCGGCGACGCGGTTCACGATGTCGAGTTTTATCACGATTTCTTATCCTTAGAAGTCAGGCGATTTATTCGCCTTCGAGATACATCAAAAGTTTGTGCGGAATTTCTTTGCCCGCACGCGACTATAGGAATCACGGCGGAAGGCTGTCAAGGAAAGCAGTGGTCAGTGGTCAGTGGTCAGTTAAAGCAAGTCCGACATAACATTGCTCTCTTCACCCAATGTGGACAACAGATACTTTAAGG
This sequence comes from Pyrinomonadaceae bacterium, assembly GCA_041743485.1. GTDB lineage: Bacteria > Acidobacteriota > Blastocatellia > Pyrinomonadales > Pyrinomonadaceae > JANDLT01. The sequence goes on along the minus strand of JBGTMR010000300.1, from coordinate 1,598 downwards.
CATTGGCTTTTACTGACCACTGCTCACTGACCACTGCTCACTGACCACTGCTTACTGACCACTGCTCACTGACCACTGCTCCCGTTGACAGGAATCGAAAGCGAAAGATAACCTCAAAAGCGATTGTTGAAGTGAAATTAAAACTATGTTCAAACGCAAGCAGATACCTTCACACCCGTTCGGCGATTTTCATCCGCATGACGATTACGCGATTGATGTGCAGCGTCCGGCAGATACGGAAAGCAGACATTTCTGGTCGGAAGCGAGATTGCTCGTCCGCGATTGTTTGTTCGCCATCATCTTCGCCATTCTGGTGATGGTGTTTCTCGTTCAACCCGTCAAGGTCGAAGGAACTTCGATGTTGCCGCGCCTTCACAACGGCGAACGCATCTTCGTCAACAAGCTGGTTTACTATGACATCCCTGAACTTGAGCGCGGCGACATCGTGGTGTTCTGGTTTCCTGATAACCCGTCGCAGAGTTTCATCAAGCGCGTGATAGGTTTGCCCGGCGATACGGTCGAGGTTGACGGCGGGCAAGTTATCGTCAACGGCACGCCGCTTAGTGAACCGTACCTCGACCCGAATCACAATCGTAATCAAGCCAGCCAACCGCCCGTCCGCGTCAAACCGCATTACTACATGGTGATGGGCGACAACCGCGATAACTCTTACGATTCGCGCGATTGGGGGCTTGTGCCGGAGAAATATATTTACGGCAAAGCGATGTTGCGGTTTTATCCGCTCTCGGTTTTCGGCATGATTTCACATGAACCCGAACCGACACCCGCAAGGGATGAAAGCGGTGAATAGAGTTTTGTGATTTGAGTTTCCAATTCGATACGGAATTTGAAATCTCAAATTTTAGATTTATGACAAGGGCGACAACGCAAGATGAAACACGTTCTGAAATTAAGATTTAATGATTGATTCACTCCGCACATTATTCAAAATGTTTTACGCCCCACGCACGGCGTTTGCCGAAGCGCGTGACCGTGCGCCGCTTATCGGTGCAATTCTATTCGCCCTCGTCGCGCAAGTCGCATATCAACTCTTTGCACAATGGGCGGAAGTCGGACGCTTCATACTCACGCCGGGCGGTTTCTTCATCGTCCTGAACACAATCTTCGATTCCGCGCAGGCTGTTATCTTCGTCGCCGTCGTTTTTACGTTGCTGATTTTGTTTGTCGCCAACCTTGTTGAGCGGCGCGGCGGTTTTCGTTTAATCGTCAATCAAGATTACGCTTCACTCGCCGCGACGCTGCTTTACGCATGGACGGTCGCGGCGGTAATGGCATTGATTTTTCTCGTGATATTGCGTGTCGGCGGCGGCGAAGCGGCACACGTCGCCACGCAAATTCAGCAGTGGGAAACGATGCCGCCGGAATCGCGCGAGGCTTTCGGTCGGTTCGCGGATATGCGGTTGATGCTCGATGCGCGCTGGCATCGCGTCATGTTGGCGGCGATGATTCTGATAGGTTTATTCGTCGCGTGGTCAATCGTCGCGGTGCGCGAATTTTTTGGCGTGCGTCTCACGCGCGCCGCCCTCATCATCGTACTCGCGGGCATCGGAGCGTTAGTGACTTCGCCCGTGTGGGGC
>JBGTMR010000299.1:0-9338 GCA_041743485.1 Pyrinomonadaceae bacterium | reverse complement strand
CGAACAACAATTAGACCGCCCGATGCGGTGATTTGCAACTCCGGTGGATTATACCGAAGTGTGCGGTAAAATGTGTAAAAAGTTGTGTTTTACCGCGTCGTGCGGTCTAATCAAGAAATTAACGGGTTTTACCGCTTTTGTCTGTGGCGGTTAGTCTGAAAATTGGAGGTGTCTTCGTATGGAGCGTCCGAAGTTGCTTGACCAAGTGCGCGAAGCGATACGGTTGCGGCATTACAGTATTCGCACGGAAGAGGCTTATGTCAGTTGTGCTAAACGGTTTATTCTGTTTCATAACAAGCGGCATCCACGCGAGATGGGCGTGGATGAAATCAGGCAGTTTTTGTCGCATCTGGCGATTGATGGACGAGTTGCGGCTTCAACGCAGAATGTTGCGCTGGCGGCGTTGTTGTTTTTGTATAAGGAAGTTCTGAAAATTGAGCTACCGTTGATTGATGGTGTTGAACGGGCGAAGAAGCCTTTGCGTGTACCGACGGTGTTGACGCTTGGAGAAGTCAAAAGCGTGTTAAGCAAGATGAGCGGCGTGCATCATTTGATGGCTTCGCTGTTGTATGGTGCGGGGTTGCGTGTGATGGAGTGCGTGCGGTTGCGTGTCAAAGATGTTGACTTCGGTTATGTGCAAATCACGGTGCGCGACGGCAAGGGCGAAAAAGACCGACGCACGGTTTTGCCGCAGCCTTTGATTGAGCCTTTGCAGCTTCATTTAGCCCGCGTGCGGTTGCAGCATGAAGAGGATTTGCGAAACGGTATCGGAGCGGTCTATCTGCCCTACGCCCTTGATCGCAAATATACCAACGCGGCGACATCCTGGGAGTGGCAGTATGTGTTTCCGGCAAATCGCGTGTCGCGCGACCCGCGTTCGGATCGCACGGGGCGACATCACGCGGCGGAAGATGGGTTGCAAGCCGCTCTGAAAAAAGCCGTGTGCGCGAGTCGTATAGAAAAGCGCGTCACCTGTCACACTTTACGGCACAGTTTCGCTACGCATTTGCTCGAAGCGAATTATGACATCCGCACGATTCAAGAACTCTTGGGACACAAGGACGTGCAGACGACGATGATTTACACACACGTTTTGAACAAAGGCGGTGGCGGTGTGCGAAGTCCGCTTGAAATGTAAAGTGATGTTGGGATTGTGAAGCAAACGCGCCGCGAATCTTTAACGAATCGCGGCGCGTTTGCTTTTGAGTTGATAAGGCGAAACGAGTTTTGACATCAGGCTGCCGTCGCTTCGATTTTTTCTTCCGGCTTCCAGCGCAATACGGGTTTGCGGGCGGCGGCGGCTTCGTCGAGTCTGCCGATGCGCGTCGTGTGTGGTGCTTCGATAACGAGTTCGGGTGTCTCTTGGGCTTCGCGCGCGATGTGTTTCATGGCTTTGATGAACTGGTCTAATTCGGCGCGTCCGACCGATTCCGTCGGTTCAATTAACATCGCCCCCTGCACGATGAGCGGGAAGTATATCGTCATCGGGTGGAAGCCGTAATCTATAAGCCGCTTGGCGATGTCGAGCGTGTGGACGCCTTTTCTGGATTGCATTTTGTCTGTGAACACGACTTCGTGCATCGGCGGTAGGTCAAAGGGTTTATCGAAATCTTGCGCCAGACCGTGCGCGATATAGCGTGCGTTTAGGACGGCGGCTTCGGTGGCTTCGCGTATCCCGTCTTTGCCGTGAGTTAAAATGTAGGCGAGTGCGCGTAGGTGCATCCCGAAATTGCCGTAGAAAGCTTTGACGCGACCGATTGTTTTCGGTGAGTCGAAATCGAGTTTGTACGCGTCGTCTTGTTTGACGACGCGCGGCACGGGCAAATAAGGTTCTAACTCTTTCGTACAGCAACAGGGTCCCGAACCGGGTCCGCCACCGCCGTGCGGAGTCGAAAAGGTTTTATGAAGATTGAGGTGAATCACGTCAACGCCCATATCGCCGGGACGCGCGACGCCGACCAGCGCGTTCATATTCGCGCCGTCCATATAAACGAGTCCGCCCGCTTTATGTATGACCGCACAAATCTCACCGATGTTCGCCTCGAACAAGCCGACGGTGTTCGGGTTGGTCAACATCAAACCCGCGATGTCGTTTCCCGCGCATAATTCGCGCAGGTGTTCCATGTCGGTTTGCCCTTGTGCGGTTGAGCGCACGGTCTTGACTTTGAAACCCGCGAGATTGGCGGAAGCCGGATTCGTGCCGTGCGCCGAATCGGGAACAAGCATCACATCGCGTTTCGGGGCGGCATTGCCTTCCGTGTCAATCGTCGCCCCGTCACGTGCGTCAAGAAAGGCGCGAATCAACATCACTCCGGTCATCTCGCCCTGCGCGCCCGCCGCCGGTTGAAGCGAGATGCCGGGAAGCCCCGTGATTTCCGCGAGGTGATGTTGAAGCTCATATATGACGGCGAGCGCGCCTTGCGAATCCGCTTCCGCCGCGAGCGGGTGAAGGTTCGCAAAACCCGCGATGCGCGCGACTTTTTCATTGAGGCGCGAATTGTATTTCATCGTGCATGAGCCGAGCGGGTACATCCCCAAATCAACCGAATAGTTCCATGTCGAGATGCGCGTGAAGTGGCGCACGACATCAACTTCGCTCACTTCCGGCAAGCCTTCAAGGTCATCCGCGCGGCGCAAATCGGCGGGGATGATGTCGTCGAGCGGTTGTTCGCTCACGTCCAAAGCGGGAAGCTTATAACCGATTCTGCCTTCGTGCGAACGCTCGAAAATAAGGTTCTCGTTTTGCGTCGGATGCGATGTAACTTTGGTGATGTTGGTGTTCATAAAAATAATAGTAATTGGTTAGCCGTCTTCAGACGGCTTTCCGCGAAGCGGCACTTAGACCAGCCGTTTGACGGCTGGTGATGCTCGCCAACCGATTTCGGCAGCCCGTTTCAACGGGCTTTCGTATGAGGCTTGAGCCGTTCGGGTGTGGTGTGGCTAAAGCCGGAAGAGAAGGACGTTAAAACGCCCTTGCAGATTTATTGACCCCGTAACCCAGCCGTCAAACGGCTGGTCTATGCGCCCTTCGGGAAAGCCGCGTGAACGCGGCTGCGTAGTTACTTGATTTAAGCGCAGGCTTTGAAGGCGCGGACTAAATCATCAATCGCCTGTTTGGTATTGACTTCGGTGACGCAAACGAGAATGTCGTTCGTCAAATCATCGTAGTAACGCGAGAGCGCGATGCCCGCGTTAATGTTGTGTTCGCGTGCGACGCGGGAGAGTAAATCTTCCGCCGCGACGGGTGCGCGAACGACGAACTCATTGAATACGGGAGCCGAGTAGGGAAGCGTGAAGCCGTCGAGTTTTGCTATTTCACTTTTCGCGTAAGCCGTCTTTTGCGCGCACTGTACGGCGACTTCTTGAAGTCCGCGTCTGCCCATTGTAGTCATGTAAATCGTCGAGGCGAGAGCGATTAAACCTTGATTGGTACAGATGTTCGAGGTCGCTTTTTCGCGGCGTATGTGTTGTTCGCGCGTCGCTAAAGTGAGGACGAAACCGCGTCTGCCTTGCTTGTCAACCGCCGTCCCGACGAGGCGACCGGGCATTTGACGCGCGTACTTTTCGCGCGTCGCAAACATGCCGAGATAAGGTCCGCCGAAGGAAGCCGAAACGCCGAACGATTGACCTTCCGCGACCACGATGTCCGCCCCGCATTCGGCGGGCGTTTTTAATAAACCAAGCGCGATGCTCTCCGTCACGGCGACGATAAACAGTGCGCCGACTTTGTGTGCCTTGTCCGCGAGTGCTTTCAAATCTTCAATCGAGCCGAAAAAGTTGGGCGATTGAATCACGAGAGCGGCAATCGAATCATCGAGTTTCGCATCGAGTTCTTCAATGGTCGTGCGTCCTGTTCCGGCATCGAAACAGACTTCTTCGATTTCGAGTCCGGCGTGTTGAACGTAAGTGCGGACGACTTCCAAGTATTCGGGATGCACCGCGCTTGAGACGATTACTTTCGCGCGGCGTGTGACGCGCTCCGCCATCAGAGCGGCTTCGGCGAGTCCCGTCGAACCGTCGTACATCGAAGCGTTGGCGACTTCCATGCCGGTCAACTGGCAGACGAGCGTTTGAAACTCGAAGATATATTGAAGCGTGCCTTGCGAGATTTCCGGTTGATAAGGCGTGTATGACGTGAAGAACTCGGAGCGCGACATCAAGCTGTCAACGATAGTCGGCGTGTAGTGGGAATAAGCACCCGCACCTAAAAAGCTTGAACGCGCGGCGGCGGTGTTGCGCGCGGCGAGGTCGTCGAATTTGGCGAGCAGTTCCATTTCGGACATCGCTTCGGGGATGTCCAAAGATTTTTTAAGACGGAATTGTTCGGGGATTGAATCGAATAAATCGGAAGCTTCTTTCAGCCCGACCACGCCGAGCATCTCGCGGCGTTCGTCGGGTGAGTTAGGTATGTAGCGCAAAGTCTTTGTATTACTCCGTTTCTGTCTTCAAATAATCTTCGTACTCGGCAGGGTTGAGCAGGCTGTCAATATCGCTCGCGTTGCTCAGGCGAATTTTGACCATCCACGCTTCGCCGTGCGGGTCGTTATTGACCTTCTCCGGTTCGTCCTGAAGCGTGTCGTTGATTTCCGTGACTTCGCCCGCGACCGGCATAAAGAGTTCGGACACCGCTTTCACCGATTCGACCGAACCGAAAGCTTCGTGCGCCTCGAACTTCTCGCCGACCTTCGGAAGTTCGACATACACGACATCGCCGAGCGCGTGCTGCGCGTGGTCTGTGATGCCGATTGTCCCCGTATCGCCCGCGACACGAACCCATTCGTGGTCTTTGCTGAAATGCAAATCTTCCGGGATGTTTGCCATGAGAATTTATTTTGCTCCCTGTGAAAAAGTTAGATTCATGAAAAAGTTGGATTCATCTAGTCGTCGTTGAAAGCAGCCTCAAAACAGTTTCTCTCTCTGCGGCACTCTGCGTCATCACTCTGCGTGCCTCTGCGTCCAAAGAATTTTATAACGCAGAGACACGCAGATTTGAAGACGCAGAGTGCCGCAAGAGTTTTCAATCAATCAAAAGCTATGTTTGAGACGGCTTGTTCAATAACCACAATGAATCAATAAACTGATTTTACTTTGCCGGACGCAGGCGTTTATAAAACGGCGTCGGGACGATGTTCGCCGCGACCGTTCGCCCGCGCACGTCAATGTGAATCTGCGTTCCCGTCGCGGCGTGTTCGATGGGAACGTAACCGAGTCCGATGTTCTTATCGAGAAACGGGGCGGGGCTTGCCGATGTCACGCGCCCGACTTGTTTGCCGTCAATCATTATCGCTTGCCCGTCGCGTGCGATGCCGCGCTCCGTCATCTCGAAGCCGACGAGACGCCGCGTTAAGCCCGCTTCCTTCTGTTTGATTAAAGCATCGCGCCCGGTGAAGTCGTCTTTGTCGAGTTTGCAAATCCAACCGAGATTAGCTTCTAAAAGTGTCGTCGTATCGTCAATTTCATGACCATACAATGACATCGCGGCTTCGAGGCGAAGCGTGTTGCGCGCCGCTAAACCGCACGCGGTGATGCCTTCGGGCGCACCGTAATTGCCCGCATCGAGAAATGTTTGCCACAGTTCTTCGGCTCTGTCAGAAGCGGCGTAAATCTCGAAACCGTCTTCGCCCGTGTAGCCTGTGCGCGAAATGATTGACGGCACGCCCGCGACGACGCCTTCGCGGAAATGGTAATACTTGATTTCTTCCAGCCGCGCATCGGCGAAAGGTTGAAGAATGTCGAGGGCGGCGGGTCCCTGAATCGCAATCTGACAGTAATCCGCACTGCGATTCGTCAAAGTCACACCTTTATCCCCCGCACCTTTGTGAGCGTTAAACCACTCCCAATCCTTCTCCGTCGTCGAAGCGTTGACGACAAGCCATAGATGGTCTTCCGCGAAACGATACACCAGCAAGTCGTCAACCACTGTGCCTTGTGGCGTGGTAATCGCGGAGTAATGCGCCTGTCCGTCAATCAATTTACGCGCATCATTCGAGACAAGCCGATTGACAAACTCAATCGCCCCATTACCGCGCACCTCAAATTCGCCCATATGCGAAACATCGAAAAGCCCGCAGTGCGTGCGCGTGCGAAGGTGTTCCTGCACCGTACCGGGTTGGTATTGAACCGGCATATCCCAACCGCCGAAATCAACCATCCGCGCACCCATGCGGCGGTGCATTGCGTTGAGTGGTGTTCGTTTCAGAGCGTGTTCAGTCGTAGGCGCAACCATTCATGACTCCGTTGTGTCTTGGTTTTTCGGGCTTGTGAATTATTGTTTATGAAGCAAGCGAAAACCTAGCACGCGAGTTAAGGTGCGTCAAGCGGGGAAACAGTAGGCAGTAGGCAGTAGGCAGTAGGCAGTTAAAAGAAGATGAGTACCACTAAAATTTACTCATCCCCTTTTTCTGTCTTAATGATTTCAACTGCCCTCTGCCTACTGCCTTCTGCCTACTGTTTCAAAAGCTGCTTTCGCGCACGTCCATTTTTTGGAACATAAAGACGACGCGCATAGTGCGTGGGCGTTGGTCGAGAGAAGCGGGAACGAATACCGCCCCGCGTCGCAAGGCGTCTTCGACTTCATCGAGCATACGCGGGTCGCGCGGCGGGCTGATAACTTCGGCAAGCGTTGCGTGACCGTCGCTGAAAACATCGGCGAGAACAACCATGTCGTCTTCGCCCGTTGTATCGTCATTCGGTGGTTCGTTCCACTCAAGCGTGGCGAGTTGCCCGTTGGGGTTGAGGCTGGGCGAGTTGATGGTGAAGGGTTCGCGGCTGGCGACGTAGGCTTCGGGTGTGACGGGTTGTGTCACGTCGTAACCGGAGTGCGTTTGACCGGAAGCAAACGAATCGGCGTTTATCACATTCACGCCGATTGTTTCATGCTCCATGCCGTAAAGAGCGACGAAGTTCGGGCGTAAAGCACCAAGCACGCCGAAGAATAAAATCAGCGACGCGAACGCCCCGACGGTGTAGGGTATGAGCCGCGAGATTGACCATTGCCGCAGACGTTCGGAAAGGTTGATAGGCGTTTCACTGTTTAATTGTTCGAGTGCGGCGCGTTCGGTTTGTAAGCGTAGGTTGATAGCGGCGGCGAGGTCGGGCGGTGCGGCGGGTTGTGAAAGCATCGCCAATTGACGCACAACACCGCGCGTGCGCGCGTGTTCGGCGCGACACACGGGACACTCCGCGAGGTGTTCATCACACGCTTGACGAAGCGCGGCGGGCAGACAATCGTCAAGGTAAGCCGATGAGTTTGGTTGGAAATCTTCGCACGTCATATTGCATGTCATAATCGTTCAAACCATTAAAACCGTATCCACAAGTGAATGACTCATTTGTCCCGGCTGTTGTTTCCGTCGTGGGAAAACGAGTTTCGCGTTCAGCAGACGTGAAATCAAAAACCGGATGATGAGCATAAAGTAAGACGACGCAGACATAATTTCTGACGGGTGTTGCTGACCGTTTCAAAGTTGCCCGCGACGCTCTTTACACGCATCGCCGTTTGTAATAACGCACCGACTAAATCTAATTCGCTTCCTGACCACTTTGGCACCGGATATATGTAAGCCGGGACAAATCAATCATTCACTTGTCAAAGAGCGGTTGACCGAAACACAACGGGAGAGACATTTACGAATCCTTGTTTTTCTCCGCTATTGCCGAACTAATAATCACTCCCGCAATGATGATTGCTCCTGTTGTTAATAAAGTATTTCCTAACGCAATAACCTGCTCAACTGTTCCACCACCAGACAGCGCAGCTATCAAGCCGATGAACAAACATCCGGCTCCCAAACTCGCTGATATTGAACGAAGAACACTCATAATTTATTTGCCTTGCAGATTCCAGCACTTTGAGAAGAAATACAACTCGGTTTAACCGTTTATGAAGCTGCTTTTACAAAACCATCGTCTAACTGAAATGTCGTTCGAGCCGTCGTTTCAGTTCGGCACGCGCCCGCGACAATCTCGACTTAACCGTCCCGATTGTCGTCCCGACCGCGTTTGCGACTTCCTCGTAACTCAAGCCTTCGATGTCGCGCAGGATGACGATTTCGCGCTGCCTGTGTCCGAGTTTAGCGAGAGCCGCGAAAAGCATCTGCTCGCGTTCGCGCGTCAGTGCGGCTTGTTCCGGGTTATCACTGCGCGCATCGGGAAGCGATTCGTAAAGCGCATCGTGGGCTTCGCCGGACTCAGCCGAATCAAGCGAAATCGTCGAAGCGCGTCCCCGTCTTCGCCACCACCGCACGCGATTGCGCGCTTGATTTATAGCGATGCGGTAAAGCCAAGTTTTCAAATCCGCTTCGCCGCGAAAGTTGCCGATGTTGCGGAAAGCCTGCAAGAAAGTTTCCTGCGTCAAGTCGCGTGCTTCTTCCGCGTCCTGTGTCAAACGCAACATGAGTCCATAAACATCCGGTGTGCGTTCGGTCACGAGTTTTTCAAAACACGCCGCGTCGCCCGCGCGCAGCCGATCAATAAACCATGCTTCGTAGTCAAGCCACACATCGCCGGGAGTCGCACGCCGCCCCGCAACCTCGCCGATGTCCGCTTCCGTGCGGAGAGCAATTGGCTCAAAGAAACGCACTAGGCTAACCTTTCCGCCGTGTCATTGAATTCTAAAGTTCGGCGGCGTATCGTCCGACACATCATTAGACACCACATAGTTAAAAGAGTTCCAAAAAACTTTTTATTGTTTCCCATAACTTCGCACCTTCATGCTTTACCCGATAATCATTCCTCAATCAACGCGCAATCGAAGCGGTTTTAGTGTTACTTGACAAGCTTCTTGAGCCGCACTTAGAGTGTAACGCTTACCAAGCATAACGCACGCAAACCATTCATATACAACCGACATATACACTAAAGTAAGGTGCATTAGAAGTGGCTCGAACAGTAACCAAGCAACGCCGACGCGAACTCAAACAGGATAAGTTTCGTGACGCGACGACGAATTTTTTTGAACATCTCGGCACCCGTCTCGAAGGTCAGGGTCGCACAATTCTTTATGCATTGAGCGCGCTCGTCGCCGTCCTCGTATTGTTTCTTTTGTTCTCGGCTTATAACCGCAGTCAGACGGAGAAGGCACGCGCCGCGCTCGGACGCGCGATTGACATCGCCAATGTTCAAGTCGCCGCCTCTCCCGTTCCGACGCCCGCCCCTAATTCGACGCTTCCGGTTTTTACCAGCGAACGCGAACGCGCCGAACGTGTGGTGAACGAATTTGACGCAGTGGCGAATAACTACAAATCTCCGCAAAGCGACATCGCCCGTTATCTCGCCGCGACTTATCGCCTCACGCTCGACCGCGAAAGAGCAATCAAGGAACTGCAAGATTTGACGGG
>JBGTMR010000298.1:0-2626 GCA_041743485.1 Pyrinomonadaceae bacterium | reverse complement strand
GTCGCCCGTCGCGGTCGGCATTATCGAAGGCACGGCGGAATCCGTCTCAAGTCTTCTGAAACTCTTTTCCGGTTACTGGAGCGACCGTCGCGGCAAAAGGAAAATCTTCGTCGTACTCGGCTACGCCCTCGCTTCAACCGCACGCCCGATACTCGGATTCGCGGTTGGTTGGAAGCAGGTTCTTTCACTGCGCGTGCTTGACCGCGTGGGCAAAGGCATACGCAGTGCGCCGCGCGACGCGATGATTGCCGATGCCGCCGCGCCGGAAGAACGGGGACTTGCTTTCGGTTTTCACCGCGCCTTAGACCACGCCGGAGCGGTCGTCGGACCCTTGCTCGGCTTGCTGTTTCTCCAACTCGTCGCCGCCAATCCGAACCAACCGACCGCGACCGACTACCGCACGGTTTTCCTGCTCGCCTCTATCCCCGCGTTCGCCGCCGTCCTCGTCGCCCTCATTGCGATTAAAGAGCGAAAGCCCGCGCCGAAAGTCGAAGCCGCAAATTTCAGTCACAGTGAACGTCGCAATGAACTCGACGACACCGAAGTCAAACCCGCACCCGTGCGTTTCACCCTGCGCGGCTTCGATAAAAACTTTATCCGCTTTCTGTTCATCATCGCGTTGTTCACCCTGTCAAATTCTTCCGATGCTTTTCTCCTGCTTCGCGCACAGGAAGCGGGCATCGCCGTGACGACAATTCCTTTACTGTGGGCGGCACTCCACGTTTGCAAAGTCGCAAGTTCGATTATCGGCGGCGATTTGTCCGACCGCGTTGGACGCAAACGCCTTATCGCGCTTGGCTGGCTTGTCTATACGGTTGTTTATGGATGCTTCGCGTTTGCGACCGAAGCGTGGCAGATGTGGGCGTTGTTTCTCGTTTATGGAATTTATTTCGGGCTGACCGAAGGTACGGAGAAAGCCTTAATCGCCGACCTCGTACCGCCCGATAAGCGCGGCACGGCTTACGGCTTGTATAATCTCGCGTTCAGTTTTACGGTGCTTCCGGCATCGCTCTTACTCGGCGCATTGTGGAAGTGGTACGGCGCACCGACCGCGTTCTTAACGAGTGCCGCTATCAGCATCGCGGCGACAATTCTACTCGTCACACTGGTTCAACCACGCCCGCGCGATGTGGCGACTACATAAAACTCAAAACAAATGAACCCGACTTATCAACTCGTCTTAACCACCGAAGATTTACGCCGCGTGACGGAGAAACTCGCCACGCTTTCCGTCATCGGCTTCGACACGGAAACGACTTCGCTCGATCCTTACGACGGGCGCGTGCGGCTGATTCAGTTCGCCGCGCAAGATGCGGTTTATATCATTGACCTCGACCGTTTTCGCGGCGCGGGCGATATGGCGCGCATCGAATCGCTCGCACCTTTGCGCGAACTTCTCGCGGCGGCGCGTCCCGTCAAAATCGCGCACAACGCGAAGTTCGATGCGAAGTGGGTACACCACACTCTGGGCGTCGAACTCGGCGGCGTGTTCGATACGCTGCTGGCGAGTCAACTGATTTCCGCCGGAAGCAGCGATGACCGCCACAGCCTCGAAGCCGTCGTCGCGCGTTATCTCGGTCAATCGCTCGATAAGTCATCGCAGTTGAGCGACTGGAGCGGTGAACTTTCCGACGCGCAACTCGAATACGCGGCGCACGATGCGACGGTGCTTCTGCCTTTGCGCGAAACGATGATTACCAAGCTAAAGGCGGAAGACATGGTGCGCGTCGCGCAACTCGAATTTGAATGCGTGATGCCGATTGCGGCTCTCGAACTCGCGGGTTTTTATCTTGACGCCGCGCGCTGGCGCGAACAGATGACGGTCATCGAACATCGCCGCAAACACCTTGCCGAAGATTTACAGGCGATGCTCTCCGAAGGCACATCGCAAGGTTCGCTTTTTTCAAACGCCCGCACCGAAGTCAACATAGATTCGCACATGCAACTGACCGCCGCCCTGACACGGCTCGGCGTCCCCGTCCCCGATTCGACGCGCAACTGGAAACTTCAACCGCTCGCCGTAGAGTATCCGGTGGTCGCCAAACTTCTCGAATACCGCACCGTGCAGAAAGCTTTGACTTCTTACGGCGGCAACATCCTCGAAGAAATCAATTCTCACACGGGACGCATCCACGCCAACTTTCATCAAATCGGCGCGCCGACCGGAAGGATGTCGTGTACCCGCCCGAACATCCAACAAGTCCCGCACGAAGTCGAATACCGCCGTTGCTTCCGCGCTCCCGAAGGCAGAAAACTTATCATCGCGGATTACTCTCAAGTCGAACTCCGCATCCTCGCCGAAGTCACGGGCGACGCGGGGTTCATCGAAGCGTTTCGCACGGGAGCGGATTTGCACCGCGTGACAAGCGCGCAGGTTTTCGGCGTCAAGCTTGAAGACGTGACGGCGGAGCAGCGCAGCTTTGCGAAGCGTCTGAATTTCGGCGTCGTGTATGGAATCGGCGCGAATCGCTTTTCCGCGATGACAGGCTTGTCGCTCAACGAAGCCGAAGACATCATGCGGCGTTACTTTAAGACTTATCACGCCCTCAATGATTGGCTGCGTGCCGCCGCGCAAAGTGCCTTGCGTGAGCGCGAAGCCCGCACGATGGCGGGACGCCTCGCCCGC
>JBGTMR010000297.1:0-22348 GCA_041743485.1 Pyrinomonadaceae bacterium | reverse complement strand
TCGGTGATGCGGCGCAAGACCGTGCCGCGCGTTTCGCGGTTGGTGATTAAGCCGAGAATCAAAGCGGCGCGTTCGTTCGACGGTGGGGCAATGCCTGTGTTGGCATACAGAGCGTCAACGTATTCGGTCGCTCCCAAGTTTTGATAGCGCGTCATAAACGCGCTTCGCGCCATAAACTCCGTGACGAGATTCGCTCTGTTGCGATTGAGAATGTTGAGGTTGATGCGCCCGTCGGTCGTAATTGCTCCGGCGGCGAGGGATTGGGCATCGGCGACAAATTCCATGAGCGTGACCGGACGCCCGAACGCGGTGCGATAGAGGCGGGCGATGAAGGCGTTGACGTTGGCAAACTCGCTTGAGTTGAGCAACGCCGCGACTTCAATCGCGCGTTTATCGTCGAAGCGCGGTGTTCGACTGCGCCCGCTGCGTGTGCGTGAGCGTAAGCCGTTGCGCGTGATGACGACGTTTCCGGTCGGCGTGATTTGACGATTGAAGATGTCGAGGATTTGTTGACGGGTGAAGAAATTGCCGTCATCAATCGGGTTACGACGGCGCGGATCGTCATCGTCAATGATGGTGAGAGGCACGATGTCGCGTCCCGGTACGACGACCGTGCCGACCGGATTGGTTAAGATTAAACCGATGGTTCGGTCGCCAAGCGCGGAGTTGGAAAGCAAGTTGATGGTGATGGTTTTGCTTCGTTCGCCCGCCGCGAAATCGAGCGTGCCGGAAGCGGGTGTGTAATCAACTCCGGCTTGCGCGGTGCGGTCGGCGGTTGTGAAATTGACACGCGCCGCGCCGTCCGTGTTTCCGGTGCGGGTGATGGTGATGACGGCGGTTGATTGCCCTTCGGGAACGCTGAAATCGGTGGCGGCGAAACCGACGCCGGGTGGGTTGGTGATAACGAAATTATCGAACACGGCGGAACCCGGATTGGCGGTTGAGCGCAGAGTTCCGGCGGCGAGTTCGGCGGCGAGAGCGTTGGTACTGCCCGGTGCGAGCGTCGGATAAGTCTCGCCCGCGCGCGGGAACTGCGTCGTCCACGTCACGGCGTCGGGGCTTGTTTCAAAGAACACGAGCAGCCTGACCGCATCGTTACGGAAACGCCAGAAGCGGTGCTGCACGGGATTGTATGTGATGCCTGTGACGAACGATTGCCCGTTGACTACGGCTTGGAAGGAGAGTTGTTGACCTGTGCCGCCGAGCGGACGGACTGCTTTTTTAGAAGCATCTTTCTTGGCAAGGAGTTTATTAGTCGGGTCGAAGGTTAGCGACGCCGGAGCGATGGTCGGGTCGCTGACGAGGAAGCGGAAGAAGTCGTCGGGACTGCTGCCGACGGCGAACACGGTTTGCGCCGCCCCGCCGTTTGTGACCTGTCGGACTTCGACGCTAACGGTCGGAGTCTCTACGAGGTCGAGGGCGCGCACCGACACCAAGCCGTTAAACGACGGACTGCCGCTCGTCGCGCGTGGTGTAATTTCGAGTTGCCCGTTCTGAATGACGACGGGAATGTTCGGGTCGAAGCTTCCGGCTTGCGAGAGCGTGCCGCGATTAAAGTTTTGCGCGGTCGTCGCCGGATCGTTGAAGCCGTCCTGCGGGAACGGCGTCGGCGTCGGGTTTGCCTGCGCGACGGCGGCAAAGTCCGCCGTCTGATTGGAAGTGATGTTGCTAAAGTCGCGGCGCGCGGGAGTGAACGTGAAACCGAAAGTCGTCGGTGTGACGGAATACGTTCCGGGCGCGAGTCCGGTAAAGACAAAGTTACCGTTTGCATCGGTGGTCGTCGTCGCCGTGACCGTGCCGCTTAAAGTGACGGCGATATTAGCGACGCCCGCATCGTCGGCAGTCGTGATGCGTCCGGTGATTTGCAAGTTTCCGGCGGGCGGGCGAACGACGCGGCGCGTGCCGACGAAATCAATTCCGGTCTGGCTTGAAGCGAGAGCGGGGATGTCCCGACGCGGTGGTTGGAAAGCGATGTCGGGAGCCGAAGCGGAAACGGAATAATCACGATTCGCGGTAAGCCCGCCAAACGTGTAATTACCGTTCTGGTCGGTCGTAGTGGTGGATGTGGTAGGTGTCACGCTTGACGGTGAATCCGTCAAGGTCACGGTGACGCCCGCGAGAGCGATGCCGTTCGTATCGGTGACGCGCCCACTGATTGAGAGCGTCGCGGATACGTTTGTCGCTTGGAAGTCGGCGGTTTGGGAAGCTTGAAGGTTGGTGAAAGCCCGGTTCGGCGGCGCAAATGTGGTGTTATCACGCGAGGGCGTAACGGTGTAGTCGCCGCCCGCCGCCAGACCCGCGAAGGTGTAGTTGCCGTTCTGGTCGGTCGTGGTACTGATGTTGGTCGCGCCGCTTAAAGCGACGGTGACGTTTGAGACCGGCGCGCCGCCCGCGTCCGTGACGCGCCCGCTAATCGCAAAGGTCGAGACGATGCCGCCTCTGGTGCTAAAAGCATAGCGTCCGGGTTGCGGGCTGTTGAGGTTGTTGTTGATGAGTCCGGTGGTCGGATTGGTATCGAGAAACGCACCCGTGACGCCCGAACCGCCGAGTTCAAAGAATGTTCCCGGCGTGCGCGAACCGTTCGAGAATCCGGCACGCGCCGAAGGGCTGCCCAAACCGTCCTGTGAATCGCCAATCTCGAATTGAACTTTGTCGTAATTCAATTCAATCTCGAAGCTGCCCGCTTCGATGTCCGAGCGGTCAATGATGACGATTTGGAAGCTGTTGAGTTTGTCTGTGCGACCACTGAAATAACCGACGTTAATCCAGTTCGCACCAAACGCCGGACGCCCGTTCACGGTGTCCGTGCCGTAAGTGACGAGACCTGAACCCGCCCCGCGCGTATCAATATCGGTGAAGAAGGCGGCGATGATGACGCTCTGTGTCGTCGTCAAATCAAACGGCGTGAAGGTCGAAATCGCGCGGTCGAACGTGACGTTGCCATTGTTGTTGACGAACAGACCGTCGTAGTTGTTGCCGAAGAAATTAACGGTAAAGCCGAGCGGGACGCGCCCCGTCGAGCCGTCGTCATTCGCCGGTAAGACGTTAGCGCGGAAGCCCGCCGCATCGCGGATAGCACGAAACGTGATGTTCGCTCCGGTGAAGTTGACGTTGATTTGATTCGCCGCGAGATTATTGAAACTGCGGCGCGACGGCGTGAACGTCAAATTTTCGCCCGAAGGCGTGACGATGTAACTGCCGCCCGCCACCAAGTTGGCGATTGTATAATTCCCGTTCGCATCACTCGTCGCATTGGCAATCGTTTGTCCGCCCGCGTCGGTGACTCGAACATTCACACCGACGAGCGCAGTGTTCGCAGGATTGGCGACTCGCCCGCTGATTGAGAACGTACTGACCGCCGCATTGACCGTCGTGCTTTGCGTCGCGGAGTTGTTCGCGGTGTTGGTGTCGGCATTGGTACTCGTCACACTCGCCGTGTTGGTCAGCGTTCCGGCTTGCGTCGGCGTGACGACGATTGAGACGGTCGCCGAGTTGCCGCCGGGAAGCGTGCCTAGATTACAAGTGACCGTGTTGTTTGCTTGGCTACACGAGCCGCTCGAAGATGTTGCCGAAACGAACCTCACACCGGAAGGAAGTGCGTCGGTGACGACGACGCCACTCGCTTCGGGCGTGCCGGAGGGCGTCGGGTTGTTGGTGACGCCGATGGTGTAAGTCAGTGCGTTGCCAGCCGTGATGGGGTCGGGCGAATCGGTCTTCGTGACGGAGATGTCAACTTGCGGCAGTTCCGCCGTGACTTGGCGACACGCGGAAAATTCCGAAGTGTTGCCCGCTGCGTCGGTCGCCGTTGCGGTGATGAACTCGCCGCCCACGCCGATGGTGGTGTGGGTGAAAGAAGCGTTGCCGTTCGCATCGGTCGTGATGGTCGTCATGCCGCGCGTGAATTGACCTTCGCCGTTGCCGCTTCCGTCGCAAGTCGTGTTGGCGAAGAACTCAAGGTTGAACGCCGTGTTCGCGGTTGAATTGAGTGTGCCTTGGATGGTCGTCGTGCCGTCGGAGTTGGCGGCTGAAGTGAGGACGGGGAAGTTCTGCAAGTTGTTCGCGCCCGTGTCGGCGTCGCCCGTGTCGTTCGGAGTGACGAAGTTGCCGCCGAGACTAATGCCTAAGCCCCCGTTCGAGAAGATGGAATTTGAGCGAATCGCGTTGTTCGTGTCTCTAGAGACGTTCACGCCGTCGCCGCCGTTCGAGAAAATCGAATTAGAGAGAATCGTGTTATTCGCGCCGTTGACGTTCACTCCGTTGCCGCCGTTTGAGAAAATCGTGTTGAAGCGAATTGTATTGTTCGGTCTAATGTCTCTTAGGGAAACACCGTCGCCGCCGTTGAAGGCGATGCGGTTGCCCGCTTCGAGGGTGTCACCGCCGATGGTGTTGTTCGTTGGTTCTAGGCTGGAGGTTGTAGTCCCAACGCCGATGCCAGCGTTCGAGTTACCGAGCGGGAGAGTACCGCCCGCGTCGGTGCCGATGAAGTTGCCTTGGATTCGAGTAGAGCCAGCAGAAGTAGTATCAGTGAGGATGCCGAAACCGACGTTTCCTGAACCGTTGGGGTTTGAGAAGGTGTTGCCCGAAATCACATTGCGCGCGGCGGGAGTCGTGCCGCCAATCAGATTGTTGGTTCCGCTTGGGATGTTAACGCCGAACTGGTTCGGCGCGGCGGCGGTTCCGGCGGCATTCGTGCCGACGAAATTGCCTTGTACGACGTTGTTGTTACTACGGATGGTGATGCCGCTGCCCGCGCTAAAGCGGTTGATGACTAACCCGCGTATCGTGCAGTCGTTGGCAGAGATACTAAACCCGTTGGAGCTCCCCGCGCCCGTCCCGCTCAACTCGACGAGCAGCACGGCATCGCTGCCTTGCGCGAGCGTGTTCGGACGCGCGCCCGGTTGTGTGTATCCGTCAATTACGACGGGATCGGTAATCGTCGGCAACTGTGAGCCAGCAATCGTTCTTACGCCTGAACCCGGAATGTTGAAGGCGATGGTCTGCGTTCCCGTCGTCGCGTTGCTGTCGAGGATAGCTTGACGCAATGAGCCTGCGCCGGAGTCGTTGGTGTTGGTGACGGTGAGCGTAGTTGAAAGAGCGGTAAAATCCGCCGCCGTTTGATTGGTTTGTAGGTTATCGAAAGTGCGCGACGGCGGAGTGAAACCGTTGGATTGGCTTGACGGCGTGACGGTGTAAGAGCCGCCTTGCATCAAACTTTGAAAAGCGTAATTGCCATTCGCGTCGGTCGTCGTTGTCGCGGGTGAAGTTCCGGTCAAATTCACGACGATGCCACTGACAGGAAGGCTGCCGTTGGTGATGCGACCGACTATTGCAAAGTTCGTGTCTTGGATAACGGACGTGTTGTTCGAGTTTTGGTTGGTGACATAAACCCTGTTCGTGACGGTGTTGACCGCCAACTTGAAAGGCAAGCTGCCGACGTTAAGCGTCGCTTCCTGAATGTTGTTCGCGCCGTTGATGACCGCGACGGTGTTGGCATTCGGGTTGGCGACATAGATTCTGTTGTTGACTGAATTGACGGCGAGACCGGCGGTGTTCTGTTCGGAAGGAATCGTCGTCTCTAAAGTATCGGTTGCGCCGTCAATAACAGTGATTGATGTGATGGTAGGGCTGGCGGAAACATAGATTCTATTCGTTATTGTATTGACGCCGACGCCAAACGGATTGCCGCCGACGCTAACGATGCTCTCGACCGCGTTCGTCGCGCCATTGATGACCGACACATCAGCCGAAGCTTGATTGGCAACATAAATTTTGTTCGTCACCGGATTAACACTGACGCCGCGCGGCTGCCTACCGACGGCGATTGCCGCTAGGAGTGTGTTGGTCGCGCCGTTGATGACCGAGACGGCATCCGAGGAAAAGTTGGATACATAAATTCTGTTGGTGTTTTCGTTGACGCCAATCGAATCGGGAGCCACACCAACCGTAATGGTGGCTTCGACGGTGTTGGTCGCGCCGTTAATCACCGAGACGTTGTTGGAAACGGAATTGGCGACGTAAATGCGATTGGTGGTCTGGTTGACCGCGATGCCGACGGGAGTTGTGCCGACCGTGACGGACGTAAGGATTTGATTCGTCGCGCCGTCAATGACCGCGACGTTGCCGACTTCATTGACGACGTAAATCCTGTTGGTCGTCGTATTGACCGCGACGCCGTTGGGTACTGTGCCGGACGGGATGGTGGCGATGACGCTCGTCGCGGCGGTTGACTGCGGCAGAAACGTCGCCCAAGTTAGTAAAATCGTGAAAACGAAAAGTGAAAAGACGGCGACTTGGGTGCGGTGACGACGAAGGCTGGGCATTTCGGGGAACTCCTAAGTTTAGCTGGCAGTCGAGGTATAGAACTCAAACGGTATTGCCGTTTTCAATCAGGCGGAAGAGATGCGGCTTCACGTTGTGAAACGTCGGGTTATAAAAGAGGTGCGTCGTGTATCGTGTGGTCGCTCGTCTCGCAAAATGATTTCGCGGTGATGCTTAAAGGGAAACCACGGCACACTTAAACGAAACTTGGAATTTGTGAAGCCGGGAAGCTTCAGGTTGTTTATTAAACGGGAAAACAGCAATCGAAGCGGAATTCCACGAATGAAAATGCCGCATTGGATTATGAAGCCGGAACAAGCGCGGTTGGCATCTCGAATGTAGGTGCGCCGGAAAACGACATCAAGCCGATTGGAGATAGCTTGATGCAGACTAAATAATCGGGGCAGCGTGCGAAAGATAGAATCCGTTGCGAGGTTGGAAAAGCGAGGTTGGAAAAGGAAATCCCTAAAACGTGATTGGAATGTAGTGGTTTGGGTTTTGCCTGTCAAGGATGAAGCACCCAAGCAAAATCCAGCGAACCGCTTGATGGCACGCATCACACCGCACATCGAATTTGCGTGCCTATTTTCCGCCGTCAATAATCAACAACGGATACGTAACCTTGAAGAACTGCGTCGGCTTTTTAACGTAACTTCAACACGACAAGCGGTAAAAATCTCATCCACGAAAAGAGACGAAACGGCACGAACCAAAACCGGATTTCTTCAGTGTTTTTATTTGTGGCGGTTCGTGGATGAACTCGTTTCAAAGGCGCACAAGCGGCGATGCCATAAAGTTGTCAAAGCGTCGTGTTCACAGGATAATCGTTTTTCCCGAATCTCCAAGCCCGGAATCGCAATCCCTAAAACACCAAAGTCGGGAGAAACCGCCGCATGAAAAACCACCAAACGCAGACCAACGCGCGCGTCATACAAGACCGCTAATTTGAGTTGAAGGAACAAAAATTTTGTCGTTAATGTTGCAGGAAATCGCGGCGCAGCCCGCCGCCCTTGAGCAAACCATTTCCGCCGAGCGCGAAAAAGTCGCGCGCCTCGCTCAAGCGGTGCGCGGGCGTGACATTGATTTGATTGTCCTCGTGGCGCGCGGAAGCAGCGACAATGCCGCTTTGTTCGGGAGGTATCTTCTGGAGACGACGACCGGCATTCCCGTCTCGCTCGCCGCTCCGAGCGTTTATACGCTTTACAACGCCGAACTTCGTTTGAGTCGCGCTCTCGTCATCGGCGTTTCGCAATCCGGCGAAGGAGAGGACATCAACACCGTTCTCACACAGGCACGCCGCGCCGGAGCGTTGACCGTCGGCATCACGAACGAAGCCGCGTCAACGATGACGACTGTTGTTGATGAAGTGTTGTTGATGCACGGCGGGCGCGAACAGAGCGTCGCCGCGACCAAGACTTACACGGGTCAACTCCTGTTGTTCTACATGCTCGCCGCCGCCCTCGACAACGACTCGCACCGCATCAAATACGAGCGCATACCGGAATACGCCGCGCAAGCTTTACAACTTCGCCCGCGCATTGCGGAACTCGTCGAGCGTTATGTGTTCATGGAAAACTGCGTCGTCGTCGGGCGCGGCTTCGCTTACGCCAACGCTTACGAATTCGCGCTCAAACTGATGGAGACGTGCTATGTCGTCGCGGAAAGATTTTCGAGTGCCGATTTCTTGCACGGACCTTTGGCGATGATTGAGCGACACTTTCCCGTGCTGATTTTCGCTCCGCCCGGAAACACGCTTAACGGCGCGGGCGAACTGCTCACACGCTTGCGCGAACTTCACGCCGACACGTTCGTCTTCACTTCGGATGCGAACGTCGCCGCGCAAAGCACGCGGAGCGTGATGCTGCCCCGCGAGATTGATGAACTTCATCACGCGATTCCCTACATCATTCCGGCGCAGCTTTTCGCCGCCCACTTAGCCGCCGCCAAAGGCTTAAACCCGGATGCTCCGCGCTCACTCTCGAAAGTCACGCGCACGCTGTGAGGACAAGTGAAGCGTTGTTGTATTTGAGGACGAAGCCAACCGTGCGTGAATCGGTGACATCAAGATTAAGAGCATATCCGAAAAGTTCCTATTCCCCGAAGGGATAAATTCAACAGCGTAGGGCAACGCCCTACGTCAGGTGCAACATATATGTTTCGACCCTGAAAGGGTCGCATAACCACCGGATTATTCGACCCTTTCAGGGTCGGTATAGAATCGCTTCACAGACGTAGGGCGTTGCCCTACGCTGTTGAATCCGTCGCTTTCAGCGACAAAACAGACTTTCCAGACACGCTCCAAAACGTCAAATCATTTTTATTCGCAATATGCAAAGCAATCTCTCAAAAGCATTCTTGTATCGTCTCTCATTTGTAACCTTGAGCATCGCGCTCATTGCTTCGACTTCCTTCGCACAAAACACGCGCCCTTTAACGCAAGCGGAATTTATAGCGATGGTGACGCGCCTGTCTTCGCAACCGGAAAACTTACCCAACGTCATCGAAGAACTGCGTTCGCGCGGCATCAGTTTTGAAGTCACGCGCGGCATACGCTCCGTCGTCGCCACGCGCAGCCGCAACGACGCGACCTTGCGCCGCACGCTCGACGAAGCCGAACGGCGCAGACTCAATCCGAACAATTCGATTGTCCCGCCCGCCGCCGAATCCGCCGCCCTGCTCGAAGAAGCACGCGCCGCGACGCTTGCCGCCGCCGAAGGCTTGCCTGACTTTTTAGTCAAGCAACTCGTGACACGTTCCTACGCGCGCGGCACATCGAAAAGCTGGATTACGTCTGACCGTTTGACCGTTCTCGTTTCCTACCGCGAAGGTTTGGGCGAGCGGTACAAGCTGATGTTCAAAAACGATCAAGCCGTCACCGACGAAGGCGAACGCGGCAGCTACGCGCAAACCGGAGGCGCGACTTCGACCGGAGAATTTGCGTCGCGCTTAACCGCACTGTTCGTTCCCGAAACGCAGACTGAATTCAAAGCCGTTGACACGGACGTTTTGCGAGATAGGCGGACGATTGTTTATGAATACGCGGTCAAACAAAGCAACTCGCATCAAATCCTCTCTACTGGCGTGACGGAAGCCGAAGCCATCATCGTCGGCTATCAAGGCAAGATTTGGATTGACCGCGAAACACGTCGCGTGCTTCGACTTGAACGCACGGCGGTTGACATTCCGGCAAACTTCCCCATCAGTGCTTCCGTCAGCCGCATTGATTACGATTGGACGACGATAAACAACAAACGATACCTGATGCCCATGCGCGCCGAACTGGAATTTACAGCCGAACACGACAAGGAAATCGTGCAGACACGCAACGACATACGCTTTCGCAACTACCGCAAATTCGGCTCGGAACTCGAAATCATCATTGACGATGACGACGAAGAACCACCGCCAAGCAATTAAGTTGTGTGTTCTGCCGTCGCATTCAGCTTTGTGAAGCCGCTATGTCAGCTTCGTTGTAATACTTCAGCGAATGAAATCCGAAATAGATATTATTGACGGTGTTGTTGAACGCATCGAGTCTAAAGGGTTCGACGCGCTCACTGATGCAGAGCAATACTACTTCGCCATTTGGTGGCTGGAAGGTGAAACCAATAACGGAGCGTTCGACCAGTATTTCTACAACTCATCGGGCGAACTGGCTCACGAGGCGTTACAAGGTCTAAAGCAGGTTGGTGCTTATCGAATGGCAGATATTTTTCAAGCTGCGATAAGCCTATTTCCGAATGCTCATGTTCCGAAGGAGCGAGAACAGCGCAACAAGATACTCGAAACATTCTCCACACAGCAGGAAGAAAGTCTCAATCGGCTATCAAGTGAGTTCACTGACTACCCGGATGATTTGGAATCTTTATTGAATGCCTATGTGGAAAAAAACGAACAGTATTTTCTTGGTCCCAAAACGCTGCTTGAAATGTGGCACGCACGTCGCGCGCGCGGCGCAGACACCCAACCCAAAGGAATTTCAGAGTGGGACTTAGAGAAAGAGGCAGCTTGGGACGCTCTTTATACGGATAGAACATGTCCGGTCTGTGGACAACCCGCACCCAATTATAGAAAGACCTGTAAGCGATGTGACTATCCGCATGGGCGAGCTAATGAACAGCCATAAAATCCAAGAGCGTGGTGCATCAAAAACGGCGGAAAGATTTAGCTGAAGGGCATATACGGGCGACACAAAAACCGTCCAACCATTTCAAGCTTTCACCACATCCGGCACACGCAACGTCAAACGTGTGCCGGATGCGTCGTCGTTTGTTCTCCATTCGAGACGCCCCGCGATGAGTGAGGCGCGGGCGTGCATGTTGGTGATGCCGCGCCCGCGCCTAACTTGTGCGGGATTGAAATGCGCCCCGTCGTTTTCAAGCGTGATGTATAAGGCGCCGTCCGTTTCAAGTTTGACGGTTAAAGAAACAAGGCTTGCCCGCGCGTGACGACTAATGTTGGATAAGGCTTCCTGCACGATGCGGTAAAGTTGAATCTGAACACTGACCGGCAAACTCAAACGCTCATCTAAATTCTCATCACACGAAAACTTGTATGCGAAACGCGCGTCGGCGGGAAGTTGCGCGCACGCTTCGACGAGACTCCATTCGAGGGCGGCGGCAAGCCCGACGTTTTCCAACACCGACGGACTCAAATCCTCACAGATGCGGCGCACCTCGACGGATACCGCTTCGATACGGTCGCGCAAATCGAAGGCTTCAGGCGTGTGTTCGTTTGCCCCGTCGAAGTGAAGCGAGAGGCGGCGCAAATCCGCGAGGGTTTGGTCGTGAAGGTCACGCGCGATGCGGCGACGTTCGCTTTCGGCTTCGTTGGCGAGAGCGAGACGCGCCCCCGTAAGTTCACGATTGACGCGCGTGAGTTCGCCGCCCGCGCGTCGCAAACGCCGGTTCTGCATCCCGCCCCAAACAAGCGTACTAAGCGCGAGGGCGAGCAGTACGGAGAGGGCGAGAGTCGTTGCCGGAAAGGGCGGCGGTTCGATGATGAAATCGAAGGCGAGCGTGTCGGCTTCGGTTAAATCAACCGCGAATGTGTGTGCCGCGATTCGGTAATTTCCGGGCGCGAGGTCGTTCACCGCGAAGCTTGGGCTTCCGGTGAATTGACGTTTGAGCGCGCCCCCGTTTGAATCGAACAACGTGAAACCGTATTGATACTTTTGCGGAAACGTGCGGCTGCTGATGCCCGCGACTTCGACGCTCACATCTTTTTGCGGGTAGGGGAGACGCCAAGTCGAGAGGTCGTGCGCGGTGCTGTTCGTCGTCGCAAAAAGCGGGCGCGTGTTGATGCGCGTCCACGCCGCGCGCGGTGCGACGATTGAAGTTTTATAGCTTGCGAGTCCCTGACTCGTGCCGATTAAAATCTTGTGCGCGAGGTTGTCGTTATTGCCTTTGTCGTTATCATCTGCGGGCAAGGGAAGCACCGCGAAAACATTTTGCGACGGCAACCCCTGCTCGACGGCAAGCGAAGATTTAAGGATTCCATAATCACCGCCCGCCCCACCGTTTGCGCGAAGCGTCACCACGCCGCCGCCGTCAACCGCGCACCACACGCGCGCCGACCCGTCTTCATCAATCACGCGCACACTGCGAACGCTGCCTTCAACCTGCAGACTCAACTGACCGCCGCGCCACAGGTAAAGACCCTTCGACGTGGCGAACCACAAACCTTTCGCCATGCTTCCGGCGATGTCCCACACGCCCGCGTCACCGAACGCCGCGAGAGCGTCCAACGCCGCAACACGTTCGCCGTCAAACACGAATGCTCCGCGTGTCGTGCCGATCCACAAACGCCCGTCGCTTCCGTCACCTTCGGCGTACAAACTGACGGGTTCACGCAACGCGGCTGGCAACTTATCAACCGGAACGTTTGAAAGAAGCGGCACGCGACGGTTCGCATCAATCGTCATGTCGAGACGTTCAACCCCGCGCCCGAATGTTGCGAGATAAGTTCGCCCGCGCCACTGCGCGACCCCGCGCACGCTCGCCGCATCGCGCCTTCCCGCGTCGCTTGCGTTGTCCGGTTTTACATCGAACGTCAATCTTTCGCCGTTCGCATCATCCGTATTTCCATTCGCGCTCCCGACATACAAACCGGAAGCCGTGCCGATGAGTATTTGACCCGCGCCGTCTTCGCTTATCGCGTGAACGATGCGCCCCGATAAATCTTTAATCTCAAGCCATCGCGCGCTTGGTTTATCAAATCTAAACAAGCCTTTCTGCGTGCCGCACCACAACGCGCCGTCACCCGTGTGGTACAAGGCGCGAATAAATTTCGCGTCCCCGTCGGCGGGGATATTTTCGACGCGAACCGCCCCGCCGTCATAGCGAGACACGCCGCGATTCGTGCCGAACCACACGACGTTTTCGCGGTCAACCATCACGCAGTTGATTTGATTCGACACCAAGCCGCCGCCCGTACTCTCAAACGTCCAACGCGCAAAATCTCCCTGCGTGCGCCGCCGTATCACGCCGCGCCCTTGCGTCCCAATCCACAACGCTCCCTCTTTATCGAAGCCGAGAGCATTGACGTTTCCGGTATCTAAATCGGTGATTTGATTTGTCTCATTTGTACGGGCGGACGCGACATATAAACCGCTCGCATTGAAGGCGTTTTGCGTTCCGAACCACAACGCTTCATCGTCGGGGTTGATGATGTTCGCCGTTATCGCTTCGATGAAAAAAGGGCGCGGGCGCGCGAGGCGTTCACGCATGATGCCGCCTTCAAGTATGAGAATCCCGCGCCCGCGTGTGCCGATGAAAAGCTTGTCACGGTGATATAAAAGGCTTGTGATTTCAACGGGCGAAACATCTTGCGCGGTGGCATCGGAAGCCGTTTGACGAAGCAGAGAATCTTCTATTTTCTTGACGGTGAAAATCGTCTCATCGTCTTTGGTAATAACATTATTGTCATTGCCGTTTCTTCCATTCGCACGACATTCAAACAATCTTCCGCGAGCGGCAAGCATAATTATTCGGGCATCGGACGATGAGGCAATCGCGGTGATGTGTGTGCCGTGTGTCTCGTTGATGAGTTGCATCGTCGCTCCGGCGCGTCGTATCGCTCCCGCGTTCGTGCCAATCCACAACGCCCCGCCCGCGTCAACGTGGAGAACCGAAACCGCACTCCCGCGCGGCACATCTTCGAGCATCACGGTTTCAACTTTATGACCGTCGAAGCGCGCGAGTCCGGCATCCGTCCCGATCCAGATGATGCCGTCCGCGTCCTGCGCGACGGCGCGCACGCTGTTTGACGGCAGACCGTGAAACAGCGTGATTGCTCCCCACTGATGTTGAACGTCGGTTGTCGCGTCGCGTGTTATTTCGGATGTCGAATCGAGAACTTCGCCCGCATCGTCAACCGCCAATGCGACGGGCGACACGAGTGCGACGCACAATGTGAACCGAAGCAGTGTGTGAAGAAAAGCGGCGGGCATATAACTTTGTCTGACTTTTATCGCTTTATGATTTGCTTTCAGAAAGGAAGCGGGCGCGGTCGCGCGTCGTCCATGTTTCGAGTTCGGCGGCGGCGTGTTCGATGTCTTCGACGTTGATTAAACCCCGCCGCAAAGCTTCGCAAAAGGCGCGTGTGCGCGGGTTATACGCAAGCTTATCGTAGGCTTCGGCGGGTGTGCCTTCGGAGGCGACGTTGAACAGTTTTTCATACAATGTCGCCAAGCGACTTTCGACGCCGCGCATCGTCAAACAGGTGCGCCGCGCAATCGCCCAGTTCGATAAACCGAGCGCGAGATAATACAAAGCTTCGGCTTCAAATTCGGTTAAGAGCGGACGCTTGAACGAATCACGAAACGCCGGGTCAATCATATCCGCCCCGTCTTCCAACACGGCGGCGATGAAACGAAGCAGACGCGATTCGGGATTATTCTTGTGAATGAACCCGTAGGTCGGCGGCGGCGTGACAGAGCGCACGATTTTACGAATCTCGTTGATATAGATTTCGTGCGGAAACTGCGTCCAGAAAATGATGCGCCCCGTCGCGTGTTCGCGCCATATCGCACGCGCCGCTTTGACGCCGGACAAATTCGGCATCTGAATATCGAGTATGCACAAAGACGGGCGCGTGAGGAGTGTCTGACGCACCGCGTCATCGCCGTTCGCGCATTCGACGACGGGAAGATGCGCCGGAAATTCCCGCTCAAGTAAAGTCCGCAAATAAGTCCGCTGGGCTTCGTTGTCTTCCGCGATAAGTAAAGTCATTTTAGTGGATAACGGATAGTGGATAGTTTAAGACAATGGGTTTTCACTATCCACTATCCGTTATCCACTATCAACTATTCACTGTGGGTTGCCACAGTCGCGTGTGTGGGGTGAGCGCGGGTGTTCGCGTGTGCGGAATGCGGTGCGATTAACCGTCGTCTCCACCTCGCGCAAGTCAGGGCGGTTGAATGAAAATCCACGTGTTCGTTCATCTCTTAAACCGTGAACGCAAACGATGCCTGACACTGATTCATCATTGCCCTTATCGGTTCACAATTTACCCGCGCTCATGTCGCGCAGAGGCTGGTTGACTTTGCTTGCGTGCGGCTTTTCGCTTGTGTCGCTGTGGTTGTGGGCGTACCGCGCTCCGCGTGTGTGGGCGTGTGAAGATGTGCCGGTTGCGTTCTGGTCGTGGAATCAAGATGCTCCGTCCGATGCCGAAATCGAAGCGGCGCGGGGACAGACCAAAGCCGATACGTTCTTTATACGCGCCGGACAATTCGACATCGCGGACGATGAATTTATTCGCACACACGAAGTCGCCGGACGGTTGCCGCCCCGTGTATTCGTTCATCTGGTTTATAACGCCAGCCCGTTGATGCTCGAACGCTTCGCTGAAATTGATGCTGTGAGATTCGCCGCGCACATCGCGGAAACTTACCGTGAAGATGCGGCACGGGCGGAGCGTGACGGATGCCGCGTCACAGGTTTGCAACTCGACATTGACGCACCGACAAGCCGACTGTCCATGTATGCCGCTTTGCTTCGCCGTGTGCGCGACCTCGTGCCGAACGCGACGCAAATATCAATCACGGGATTGCCGACGTGGATGGATGCACCCGCGTTGAAGGAGGTTCTCGATGCGACGGACTTCTGGATTCCGCAATTTTACGGCGACTTGATTCCCAAACATTTGAGCGACGCGGGAACGATAACCACGCCCTTCGCCTTGCGTCGTCAAATCACACAGGCTCGCAAACTCGGACATCCTTTTTACGCCGGACTCGCGGCTTACAGCCACGCCCTGTTGTATTCAAAACAGGGCGAACTCATCGCCCTGCGCGGCGACATCGCGGCAACCGACATCATCGGGCAACGCGATTTACAACTCATCCGGCGACAATCTTTTCCCGTCACCGATACGGACGGCGCGGCAATCGGTGAATGGCGATACGTCTTTCAGGCGACAAGGGAATTGAGCATCGGGACTTGGAACATGCGACCGGGTGAGCATCTCGTTTTGAATGTCCCAAGCGCGGCGGGCTTGCGTCACGCGGGGCAAACGGTGCGCGCCGAAGCGGGGGCGAACTTGCGCGGCATCTGCGTGTTTCGTATGCCGCGTGAGACGGACGAAACCACTTTGACGAACGGGGAAATCAGATTCGCCCTCACCGATAAAGAATCGTTTGACGAAACTCAAGTGCGGTTGATTGAGACTTCAACGGCGAACACTGATGAAGACGATAAAACCGGAGCGATGACAAAGCTGTTGACCGTCGCGGCAATCAATCAGGGCGCGACAAGCGCGCGGCTTGGCGAAGATGCTTTCAACATAACGCTTCGTGTGCCGCGCGGAACGTTTCAAGGCGTGGCGCAACTTGAAAATTTCGTGGCAGCCGAAAGTCTGTGTGAAGCGAACGGTGGCGGGACGATGCGCCCGTGCAGTTGGCAACGCGCAAACGTCGCGCGTCTGCGCGGCTTCGCGTGGCGGGCGGGAACGAACGCGGGCGCGAGTCTCATCACGCGCGGAACTTTGCCCGCGTCGCTTGAAGTGCAAACCGACGGACGCACGACGGACGTTGAACGTCAATGGCGTAAGTCCTTGTCGTTGCCGATTGAAAGAACGGTGAGAAACGCAAACCAAGTGAACCGGACTAAAAATCATTAGCCTTTATTCACTTTGGATATAACACCCCGCAGTTTGCTGCGGCTTTTTTGAATTGCCTCCACCTTTAGCTGGAGGATAAGGAAGCCGACAGGAATCGGCTTTAGCCGAAGTGTTCGGCTAAAGCCGATGATTCTGAACCATCTTCTCCACTAGCTGAAGCTAGTGGCAATTCATCAAATTCAATACTCCTCTTACACGGCACTAAGGTCAATCGGATTAAGGAACGAATAACATGAAGCGTAACGAACAAAGTGAAGTAAGCGGCGCGGCGCGGCAAAGGCGGCGATGTTGGTCACGGCGGATAGTCACGACGATGATTGTGATGCTGTGCGTCGCAGTAAGCGCGGTGTCCGTCGTCATCGGTTGCGGCTGGTCAGGCACATCGCGTTCGGTGCGCTTTAACGGCGTGTTCACGGAACGCGAATTTGATTTGCTGCCGCCCTTTTCAGAGCATCTCGGCGACGACTACCCGCGCGGCGTGAACGGCGTTGATGTTTCGGAAGAGTTATATCCCGAAGACTACGAAGCGCAAGAAGCGGCGTCAGTAAAGTTGGAGAAAGAAATTATAGACACCGGAACACGCGCCCGAAACGGTGAAGCGAGCGGCGATTTACAACAGGCGCGCGAAGCTTGGCAAACGTATTTAAGTTTGACGGAAAATCAACCGCCCATAAGTTACCCGCGTCAGTCAGAAGACACGGAAGATAAGCCTTCGCGCAATTCCGTGATTGACCGTCTCGATGCCCTCACGGAAATCAAACGCGGTGCTTCACCTGAAGCGGTTAGACAATATCTCAAAGCCCGTGATGCTTACGACGAACGCGCGACCGACGCGCAGAATAAGACGAATGCGGCTGATGCTTCAAACGCATATGAACCTTACTTTGGCGTCGAAGGTGCGAAAGCTCTGGACATCGCTTCGCAGGATGCGCGATTAAATGACAACGCTTTCTATTTGTGGTGCGCCGCCCTCTATCGTGCGAAGGAATACGGTTCGGCGGCTTTCAACTTCTCCAAAATTGTTGCCCAAAACAGAACAAGCGACAAACGCGACGCCGCGCTTTTGATGAAAGGTTTGGCGTGGATGCGACAGAGCGCGAGTTTCCACGAAGATGACGACACCGCGCTTAGTTCACCGCCGTGCATTGAATGTGGGAACTTTGATTTCGACCCGGCGCAGGATGCGTTTAATCAACTCTTGCGTGAATACCCGCGCGGGCGATACGTGGCGGACGCGCGCGGCTGGCTCGGTTATCTCGCTTTGCGCGTCGGGCGCACGGGCGACGCACTCGCAGATTATTACCGTCTGCTCACGCCCGGAAACAATTACGCCGCTCGCTTTAACGCCCTCGTCTCACTGCGGTTGACACGCTCCGACGCGACGCCCGCCGACATGAAGCGCGTCGAACAACTTCTCGCACGCGAACCGGATGCGGCACTCGCTTACGTCTATCACAATCTTTACAACTACACGTTTAGCGGCTATCTCAACTTCGACGAATCAGATGCTTTTGCCGATGCTAAGTACGGTTCTTACGATTATGATTACAACGAACGTGTTCGCAAACATCGCGCGGAAGCGGCGAAAAAGGAAGAACTCGAACGCATCGCCCGCTTCGCCGAACGCTTGATGAAAGCTTACCCGCGCACGAAAGTCGAAGCCGCTTTCATGTTGCGTCTCGCGCAGGCAAACCTCGAACTTGACCGCGAACAGGCAGCGTGGGATTTAGCAAAGCGGGCGATGACAAACGGACTCGCAAATGATTTGCGTCCCGAAGCGTTGTGGGTGCAAGCCGTCGCCGCGCATCGTCTCAAACAACACACGGTCGCGCGTCACACGCTCACGCGGCTCATCAAAGATTACCCGCATCACCGCATGATTGAAGGCGCGCGGCGGCAACTCGCCATCGTCGCGGAAGACGCGGGCGACCGCGCGGCGGCACTCGAACAATACTATGCTCTTGATTATCAGGATGACATCGCGTACTTCGTTGACGTGTTGATGACACACGAAGAATTGCGCGCGTACATTGACGCTCATCCGCAAGATAAAAAGATTGACGAACTCTGGTACGCGCTCGGCGTGCGATATATGCGCGCCGGACTTTGGACGGAAGCGCGCGAAGCTTACACACATGTTCGAGTTACTTTGCTCGGCTTTCAATACGGTTCGCCATGTCTTTACGATGGCTACGGTCACACTGAATGTGACCTGAAAGAACCGCGAGTAGGCGAGGGCGTGGCGGTGAACTGGATTGCGCGTGACCTTAAAACAATCAATGACCTTGAACGTTTTGAAACAGACATCGCACGCGCGACAAGCGCGGAAGTCAAAGCTGAAATGATGTATCAAATGGCGGGTTATCTTTTCGACGGCAGCGAACTTCTTTTCTACAATCCGGCGGCGTGGAAGGGGTTAAGGTACTGGAATCTACGTTACAGCGAACCCTTCCGCGCACCCGGCGAAGTCGGCATCTATCACGAATACTTACGGCAACACAGCACACGCTTTCACGCTCTCGAAATTTACCTTCGCATCGCACGCGATTACCCGCGAACGCGCGCCGCTCCCGACGCGCTTTATACGGCAGCCGTCTGTTATGAACGTCTCGCGCACAGCAGCTATGAATGGCATGACATTTTTTATCCGGCTGCATATCTGACGGGACGCATCATCACTTATGCCGATGTGCGCCGCGCCTATCCGCGTTATCAATTACCGCGCGGAACTTATGGTTGGAAACCGTCAACGCGCACCGTCAACGGTGGAGCGGGTTGGGCTTCGCCGCCGAAACCGCAACCGCGCCTCACACGCTGGCAACGCGGGGAACGCAAGCTGAAACCTTTATGGAATTACGCGGTCGTGTGGGTTAAAAACATTCAAACAACCATCACAACTTTCTGGCAACACACGCTTCGCCGTTGGCTGCTGCTCGCGCTGTTTCTCGTCAGCACATTTGTCACCGCGCGCCTCGCCGCTGTTGCGCGACGCGATTTGAAAGGGCAACTTAGACGCATGGAACTTCCCGCGCATCAGCGCATCAATCTGAACAAAGCGCACCGTTTCATGCGTCGCGTTCGCCGACACGCCGCGACGCTATCCATCGAACCGCGAGACGAAGCACGCATCTTAGCGACGGCTTCGGGGCGCATCTTCACGCGCTACTCCTCACCGCTTATTCTCAATCGTCAAGCGCGTGCGCTCATCGTCTTTAACTTCATCGCGCACACCTTGCTCGCGCTATCCGTGCTGTCGCTCGTCAAAACGTGGTGAGTGATAACGAAATAGAAGCGGGATGACGCACGATGTTACCGTGCGTCATCCCGCTTCTATTTCGGGGCGTGAATTTTCTTGACTCTTTTTAACCTTACGAATCAGTCGCCGCTTCGCGTTGGGGAAGGGCTTTGGGTCTTTTGCGCGAAGCACGGTATTTGCCGACGCCTTCTTTCGTTAAACCATAAATCAAACTGCGATTCTGGGCGATAACTTTCAACCACGAACGCTTTGTCATCTGCGGGAAATAGATGCCGCGAAAGAACATGCGCGCGATTAAGTGACCGATGCGAATTTCAATCGGCTTATCGGCGATTGACGCGATAGCTTCGGCGTTGCGTTCAGGGCTGTAAGATTCACTCCACGCCTTATCAACTTCGGCGCGGGCTTCTTTCATCGTCATCTTGAGCGGTTCGTGCGCCATCTCGAACGGCGCGAAATCCATCCAGTGACGCGGGCGGGCGAGACGACCCGAAGCCGCGAGACGGTCATAAAGCGGCGTCGCCGGAAACGGTGTCAGTTGACCGTACACGGGCAAACCCGGAGCCCATGAATTGACTTGTTCGAGCGTGCGTTCGGCTGCCCCCGTCGTGTCGTTGTCCATCCCGAAGATGAACGACGTAATCGCAAAGACGTTGCGCGCCGCGAGACGGTCGAGAACTTCTTTGTATTCGCCCGGCTTGTTGAAATTCTTATTGACATCGGCAAGGTTCGCCGGGTCAACCGATTCCATTCCGATAAACACCCACTTGCCGCCCGACTGTTCGATTAAATCCACGAGTTCTTCATCGCGCAAAAGATTCGCGCTGATTTGCGCGACCCACGGAAGCTGGGCATCCGCCGCGATGATGTCGCGCAACAGGGACTTGGTGCGTTTCTTGTTAATCGCAAAATTGTCGTCAATGAAAAACACCGCGACCTGTCCGCCGTCCTGACGCGCGCGTTTCTTCAAACGCAAAAGTTCATCAACGACGCTTTCATTCGTGCGGAAGCGAATCGAGTCACCGAAGAAACCAGTGACCGTGCAGAACTCGCAGCCGTAAGGACAACCGCGCCCCGATTCGAGCGGGATAACGCGGAACGAACCCCAACCGCCGCCCATCTTCTCTAAGACCGGACGCAAGAATTTCGGAACTAAATTGAATTGATCAAGGTCGAGACTCTCCCAAGGAATTTGCGGATAATCTTGCAATGCCGGTTTGATGTCGTTGCCCTTCG
This sequence comes from Pyrinomonadaceae bacterium, assembly GCA_041743485.1. Taxonomy (GTDB): domain Bacteria; phylum Acidobacteriota; class Blastocatellia; order Pyrinomonadales; family Pyrinomonadaceae; genus JANDLT01. The sequence continues at coordinate 1,419 of JBGTMR010000297.1, read as the reverse complement.
CGTCAAGTGCCGGTTGATACACGTCTTTAAGTGTACCGTTCGCCGCATCCGTCACCATCTGCGCCCACGTATCGTCGGCTTCACCGAGCGCAATCGCGTCGGCGTGACGAATGCCGCCATCGCGCCCTAAAGCTTCGTCCGGCATTTCCGTGACGTGAGGTCCGCCCATCACCACCAAAACTCCGGCGGCGCGTATCGCATCGGCGACGCGGTAAGCTTTCGCCACCATGCGCGTCATCGCTCCGATGCCGACGAGTCCGATGTTGTTCTCCTTAATGAAGGCGACGAGTTCCTCTTCGTTCATCGCGTGCGCGTTGCCGTCAATTAACACCACTTCATGTTCGGGCGGAGTCAGAGATTGCAGTAGGAACATCCATAGATGAGGCATGAAGTTTCGGGTCACCCCGTTGTCCGGGTTATACAGTAAAATTTTCATATTGTGTGCTTGCTATATCCGTGCGCCGATGCCGGGCTGTATTCAAAAGTAGTGATTGACGCTCACGGTTAATAGCGTCGGAGTTAGCTGCGTTTCGCGTTGATGATTTGTGGAGAATCGTTGACGGGCAATCGGTAAATCGGAAAAACCAAACTGAACCGTCTTTGATGCCAGAACTTGATGTCTTAGGTGCGAAGCATATCAGTTATGTACGCTTCGGTACAGAAATTTAATCGCAGAAATCCGTAAAGACGCGAAATGATTTGCAACTTTGAAGCTTAAAGTGCATCATAACACCCGTTAACCCTTCTCTCGCGCATCGACGGCGGTGCGCTCACGCCTCAAAGAATTAGGCGGCAAGCGTTGTAGGATCGTTCGGGAGCAGGCTCATTTCAACTTTCAGAAGCCGCTCTATCAGTAATTACGAGCATCCGAACACGCGAAGCCTTTGTCCGCCAGCCGTTACGCCGAAGTCGCTTCCATCGCTCAAGCTTCTCCACAGTATGTCCTTCAAAGGAAGGATATAAGTTAAGGTACACAAATACAATGTCAATGAAACTCTATGTCGGCAACCTCTCGTTTCAAACTTCGAGCGAAGACTTGCAACAACTTTTCGGTCAAGCCGGAACCGTCGAATCGGCTTCAGTCGTCGAAGACCGCGAAACGGGTCGCTCACGCGGCTTCGGATTCGTCGAAATGTCTTCCAAAGAAGAAGGCGATGCGGCGATTTCGCAATTCAACGGTAAGGAAATCGGCGGTCGCGCGTTGACCGTCAACGAAGCGCGTCCGCGTGAAGATCGCGGCGGCGGCGGTGGTCGTGGCGGTGGCGGTGGTCGTGGCGGCTTCGGCGGAGGTCGCAGTAGTGGTGGTGGTGGCAGTAATAGCGGCGGTGGTCGCGGCGGCTACGGCGGCAGTTCTCGCTACTAATTCAGCGGCTGGCTACTTCCGGCAACTCTTTTACACAAAGCCTCCGGACGAACACT
>JBGTMR010000296.1:0-4558 GCA_041743485.1 Pyrinomonadaceae bacterium | reverse complement strand
TTGAGTCCATTCCGAACATCGTCACGGAAGGCAAAGCCGGACACCCTAAGAACATCATCATGCTCACGGCGGATGCGTTCGGCGTGATGCCGCCCATCGCGCGCCTCACACCGGAACAGGCGATGTATCACTTCCTCTCCGGCTACACCGCGAAGATTGCGGGAACGGAAAAAGGTTTGGGCAACGAACCGCAAGCCACATTTTCGACGTGCTTCGGCGCGCCGTTCATGGTGCATCATCCGTCGGTCTATGCGGATTTACTCGGCAAGAAAATCGCGGAACACAACGCGACGTGCTGGCTGGTCAACACGGGCTGGAGCGGCGGGGCGGCGAACGGCGCAGGGCAGCGCATGAAGATTGCCTACACGCGCGCGATGATTCGCCACATCTTAAACGGTGAACTTGAAAAGGTTGAAACCCGACTCGACCCGACCTTCGGCATCGCCGTTCCCGTCTCCTGTCCCGACGTGCCGACCGAAGTTTTAACGCCGCGCAATACATGGGCGGACAAGGAAGCCTACGACGCGGCGGCGCGCGACCTCGCACAACGCTTCAATGACAACTTCAAAAAGTACGCCGCAGGTGTTTCGGATGCGGTCAAAGAATCCGCACCGAAGTTATAACGATTAACCGCCGCACAATTTCAATCACGCAATAAAGGGTTGCCGCTATCACAACGGCGACCCTTTCATGTTTCCAAAAACTTTGGATAAAACTTTCTCACTTCGCGTGCGACCGATTCATCTCGCGTCGAACCCGCGCTAAAATCAAGCCATGACATCACGCATTGCGATACTGATTTCCGGGCGCGGCTCGAACATGCTCGCCTTAGCCGATGCGATTCGCGGCGGTGAAGTTCCACACGCCGAACTCGCTTTAGTGGTAAGCGACAAACCCGACGCGCAAGGCTTGACGCACGGGCAATCACGCGGCATCGAAACCCTCATCATCGAACGATTACAAAGAACACGCGACGAACACGACCTCGAAATAATCCGCTCACTCGAAGCCCGCGACATTCATTTCGTCTGCCTCGCCGGATACATGCGCTTGCTCAGTCCTTCATTCATTCGCGCATATCCAAACCGCATCTTAAACATTCACCCAAGCCTGCTTCCCGCGTTTCCCGGACTCCACGCCCAACGCCAAGCCCTCGATTACGGCGTCAAAGTCACAGGCTGCACCGTCCATTTCGTTGACGAAGGCTTGGACTCCGGCGCAATCATCGCGCAAACTTGCGTACCTGTTTTAGACGATGACACGGAAGAAACATTGAGCGCACGGATACTCATTGAAGAACACAAACTTTATCCGCGAGCATTGAAACCCGTCGTCGAAAAATCTTTCAGCGTGCAAGGGCGACGCATCGTGTGGCACGATTGAGCACATCACAACTTTGAATTATACGGTGTTAGTTTAATGACGATTGACGAACAAGTTGAGTTTCTTAAACGCGGGACTTTAGAGATTATCCGCGAGGAAGATTTGCGCCTGAAGTTGAAAAGTTCGGCGAAGAGCGGAAAGCCTTTGCGCGTCAAGCTTGGGGCTGACCCGACTGCGCCGGATTTGCATTTAGGTCACGCGGTGGTCTTGCGGAAGTTGCGCGATTTTCAGAGTTTGGGGCATGAGGTAATTTTCCTAATCGGTGATTTCACGGGTTTAATCGGCGACCCGTCGGGGAAGAACGCGACCCGTCCGGCGTTGTCGCGTGAGGAGATTGAGGCGAACGCGGAGACTTACCGGCAACAGGTTTTTAAGATTTTAGATAAAGATAAAACCGTGATTGATTTCAACTCGCGGTGGATGAATGAGTTGGGTGCAAGCGGGTTTATCAAACTCGCGGCGCACACCACAGTCAAGCAGATTTTAGAGCGCGACGATTTCACGAAACGGCTCGGTGAGAATCGCCCGCTCGCGCTGCATGAAGTTTTGTATCCGTTGGTTATGGCTTACGATTCGGTCGCGCTCGAAGCCGATGTCGAACTTGGCGGCAACGACCAGAAGTTTAATTTGTTGATGGGCAGAAACCTTCAACGCGAGTACGGGCAAGAGCCGCAAGTGGCGATTATCACGCCGCTTCTCGAGGGCACGGACGGCGTTCAAAAGATGTCGAAGTCGCTCGGCAATTATATCGGCATCAATGAAAGCCCGCACGAGATGTTCGGCAAGGTGATGTCAATCTCCGATGATTTGATGTGGCGTTATTTTGAACTCTGCACAAGCGTTCCGCCGGATGAAATCGAGCGTATGAAGCGAGCTTGTGCGGAAGGCGCGAACCCGCGTGATTACAAAATCGAGTTGGCGAAAAACATCATCACCGAATTTCATTCATTGGCGGACGCAACAGCGGCAATCGAGAATTTCATGCGTGTCTTCTCGCGTCACGAAGCACCGGATGCGGTGGAAGAACGTACCGCCAAAAGTGGTGTGTGGAAGTTGGCGCGCTTGGTTGTCGAAACAAACCTCGCCGCGTCAATGGCGGAAGCGCGCCGTTTAATTGAGCAGGGCGGCGTGCGCGTCGAAGGTGAACGCATAACGGCGCACGATGCGGAAATCAATATCACACTTGACCGCGCACATCTGATTCAAGTCGGCAAACGTCGCTTTCTGCGCGTGCGCGGTGAAGGCTAAAGCTACTTCCTAAATCTCTGTGTCTCTGTGGTAAAGATTTAAGAATCAACCACAGAGACACAGAGATTACATAGAGGAAACACAGAGAAAGCATTTATAACCTCGTTATGATTTATCAAACTCTTTTCGCATCGCGTGTCTTCACACGCTTTAACATCATTGCTTTCGGTGTCGCGTGGTGCGTCGCGTTGACCTGCGCTCCCGCGACGTGCGCCCAAACATCCACAGTTCCGATTCATCAAATTCAAGGCATGAATCTTTCCTCACCGCTCACGAATCAAGTTGTGACGACAGGCGGCATCGTCACGCATCGGGCGGCTAAAGGGTTTTACATCCAAACGCCCGACGCGAATGTTGACGACAACCCCGCGACTTCCGAAGGCGTTTTCGTGTTCACGGATGCGTTACCGAGTGTCAATGATGGTGATGCGGTCACGGTGCGCGGGACGGTGAGAGAGTATTTCGGGTTGACGGAAATCAATGACGTGCAAGCCGTGACAATTATTTCAAGCGGCAATACGCTTCCCGCTCCCGTCACTCTAACGGCGGCGTGGCTCAACCCGCGCGGCGGATTGCGGCAACTCGAACCGCTCGAAGGAATGCGTGTTCAAGCCGGACGATTGCTGGTTGTGTCGCCGATTGATTTTCGTAAAACCGTCTTTGCCGTGCTTTCGAGCGCACCGCGCCCGTCGCCCGTTCTCGCGCGCTCAACCGTCGCAGCCAAGCGGCGCGCGTTTCGCGGTGTACCGACTTTTACGACGCGCCCTTTGCGCGAACCCGGCATTCCTATCAGTGATTCACTGCCGCCCGGCGCGCCCGCGAACGTGCCGCGCTTTGATGAAAACCCGGAGCGCATCGCGGTTGATTTAAGCGGCAACCTTCGCACGCCTTCCGTCGCCGCCGGAGAAACGATTGCGGGCGCGTCCGTGTCGTTTAACGATGGTTCGGGCGGTGGCGGCACACTGCCCGACAATCAAACTCCGCTCATCGGCGTGCTTGATTTCGCGTTCGGCAATTATAAAATCGTTCCGACTTCAGGTTATTCGGTGACGACGGGCGTGCGCGCTTTACCCGTTCCCGCACCAAACAGCGACGAGTTCACCATCGCGTCTTTCAACTTACAGGAGTTTTACCGCACGCGCTCGGCGTTCACGTCGAAGCTTCCGAAAGCCGCGCTTGCCGTCCGCACGATTTTGAACTCACCCGATATTTTGGGAGTGCAGGAAGCCGGAGACAAACAGGCTCTCGACCAACTCGCGGCGCGCATCAACGCCGATACGGTCGCCGCCGGAGGGAGCGACCCGCGCTATGTCGCTTATCTTTTTGAAGCCGACGATGACAATTCCGCCACGCTCGACGCGACGGATATAGATGTCGGATTCCTTGTCAAATCGGCGCGCGTCTCCGTCACAAGCATCACACAGGAAGGCAAAAGCGAAACCTATATTGACCCGACGACCGGAAATCCCGCGACGCTCAACGACCGTCCGCCGCTCGTCCTTATTGCCAATGTGTTTCGCACCGATGACACGCTCCGCGCCAATCCTTCGCCCGTCACGGTCATCGTCAATCATCTTCGTTCACTGCTCAGTATTGACGATGACCGTGCGAGCGATACGCCCGATGTCGTCCCGCAAGGCGGGCGCGTCCGTGAGAAGCGTCGCCTTCAAGCCGAATATCTCGCGCGCCTAATTCAAACGCGGCAAACGGCGAACCCGAATGAACGCATCATCTCCGTCGGTGACTACAACGCTTTTCAATTTAACGACGGCTATGTTGACAGCATCGGCACGATTCTCGGCAGCCCCGCCCCCGCCGACACCGTGACGCTCGCTTCAACCGATTTAGTCGAACCGAATCTTTTCAACCTGCTCGACACGCTTCCCCCCGCGCAGCGTTACTCGTTCGTCTTTGAAGGAAACGCGCA
>JBGTMR010000295.1:0-3346 GCA_041743485.1 Pyrinomonadaceae bacterium | reverse complement strand
GGAACTTTACGCGGACAAGTCGCGGACGAATCCGGCGGGGTTGTCGTCGGGGCGACCGTTTCGACCGTTGACGCCAACGGGATTGAAAAAACCGCGACGACCAACGGCGAAGGAATTTATACCCTGACCGGACTCACGTTCGGGACGTACACCGTGCGCGTCGCGGCGGAAGGTTTCGCGCAGTATGAGAACGCCGGAGTCGCGGTCACGAACAGCACCGTCACGCCGCTTAACATCACACTCGGCATCACGATTGTCGAAGAAGAAGTCACCGTCGCGGGTGAGGCTCCGGTCAGTACCGACCCGGAAAACAACGCGAGCGCGCTTGTCTTGCGCGAAGCCGACATCGAAGGTTTGCCCGATGACCCTGACGATTTAGCCGCCGCCCTTCAAGCCCTCGCGGGACCCGGAGCGGGACCTAACGGCGGTCAGATTTTCATAGACGGATTCACGGGCGGGCGTCTTCCGCCGCGCGAAACCATACGCGAAATTCGCATCAACTCGAATCCGTTTTCATCGGAGTATGACCGTCTCGGTTTCGGGCGCGTCGAGATTTTGACCAAGCCGGGAACGAATCGTTTTCGCGGTCAAGCCGAGTTCGAGTTTGAAGATGAATCGCTTAATTCGCGCAACCCGTTCGCGCGCAATCGCGCCGCGTTTCAAAACCGCGAATACGATTTCAACCTATCGGGTCCCATAGTTAAAAACAAAGCTTCGTTCTTCCTCGACTTCAACAGGCAAGACACGGACGACAACGCCGTTATCAACGCTTTGACGCTTGACCCGTCGCTCAACGTCACGCCGTTTCGACTCGGCGTAGTTGTCCCGCGCACGCGCACGACGTTTAGCCCGCGCTTCGATTACGCGATAAATTCCACCAACACGCTTGTCGGGCGTTATTCCTACGCGCGCTCACGCGGAGAAAATCAAGGTCTCAATGAGTTCACTTTGCCGACACGCGCCTTCGATACCGAGCGCACCGAACACACCGTTCAACTGACCGAGACGGCGATTATCAATTCGTCTATCATCAACGAAACCCGCTTTCAATACATCAACCGCCGCGATGAACAGAACGGCAATAACCTGATTCCGTCCGTCAATGTTTCAGGGGCGTTCAACGGCGGCGGCTCCGGTGTCGGCGTCGGGTTTGGCGATGAAACTCGCTTTGAAATTCAAAACTACACGACCTTCACACTCGGCACACACAGCCTGAAAACCGGCGTGCGTCTGCGTCACATACGCCTCGCCGATTCATCGCCGAACAACTTCGCGGGGACGTTCACCTTCGCGGGTACTCCGACACTTACCTCGCTTGAGCTTTATCGCAACACGATACGTAACATTGACGGAGCAAGTCCCACGCAGTTCACTATCGCGGGCGGCAATCCACTCGCTACCGTCAGGCAAACCGATTTAGGCTTGTTCTTGCAAGACGATTGGCGCGTGCGTCCCGACTTGACGCTTCAATTCGGGCTTCGTTACGAAACGCAAACCAACATCAACAGCAATCTTAATTTCGCGCCGCGCTTCTCGTTTGCGTACTCGCCGGGAGCGACCGGACAGGGCAAATCGAAGACCGTAATTCGCGGCGGCTTCGGCGTGTTCTATGACCGCTTCGGTGAAAACCTGACGCTTCAGGCGAACCGCTTTAACGGTGTCAACCAACAACAATTCATCGTCACCGACCCGAACATTCTCGATGCGGTCGTCTTCAACGCGGACGGTACAATCTCGAACATTCCGACGATTGAAACGCTGACAAACTTCGCGTTGCCGCAAACCGTGCGCCGCGTCGCGGAAGATTTACAGGCTCCGTACACGATGCAAACCGCGTTCAGCATCGAGCGTCAACTGCCGCTCAACACGACGGTTTCGCTCACCTACCTTAACGCCCGCACGCTTCACCTGCTTCGTTCGCGCAATACGAACGCCCCGCTTCCCGGCACGATTGTCCGCGACGGGGACGGCGACATAATTTCTGCCGAGTATCCGACGGGCGCACCCGGCAACATCTATCAGTACGAATCATCGGGACGCTTCAATCAAAATCAATTCATCGTCAACGTCCGCAGCCAATTCAACCCGCGCGTCTCACTGTTCGCCAACTACTCTTTGAACAAAGCCAACAGCGACACGGACGGCGCGAATACGTTCGCCGCCGACCCTTACGACTTCACGAACGAATACGGCAGAGCGGCTCTCGACATACGGCATCGCTTCGTCATCGGCGGCAGCTTCACCGCCCCCTTCGGCGTCACGCTCAACCCGTTCGTCACGGCGTTTTCCGGTCGCCCGTACAACATCACGACCGGAGTTGACACCAACGGCGACACACTGTTTGCGGAACGTCCGACTTATGCCCAACTCGCCGACGCGATTGCGGCGCGCAACTTAACCGACCGCTTCGACTTCACCTTCGACCCGTCGCTTGCCGATACAATCATCCCGCGCAACTTTGGACAAGCTCCCTCGTTTTTCAACGTCAACCTCCGCGCCGCTAAAACCTTCGGCTTCGGCGGCGAAAGCAACAACAACGTCGCCGCGAACCAACAAGGTGGCGGCGGCGGGCGCGGCGGCAGGGGTGGCGGCGGTGGTTTCGGCGGCGGCGGCTTCGGCGGCGGGCGCGGTGGTGGCGGCAGAGGCGGCGCATCAAGCAACAGCCCTTATAACCTGACGTTCTCGCTTCAAGTGCGAAACATCCTGAACACGACGAACGAAGGCACGCCCGTCGGCAACTTGAGTTCAAGCCGCTTCGGTCAATCATTTTCCAGCGCGGGCGGCTTCGGCGGCTTCGGTGGTGGCGGCGGTCAATTTGGCGGCAACCGTCGCGTCGAAGCGGGCATTCGTTTCAGCTTCTAAGATGCTGATAATGTTAATGGAAAGTTTGATGTCTGTTCCGTATCAGAAAAGCGCGAAGGTAAGAGTGTAAGACGAAGCGTTTTTACATTCTCAGGACTTTCTCACTTTTCGTTTTTCTTCGGGTTTTTTCTTCTCTTGATTTGAGATTTCAAATCTAAGATTTCAAATTTGAGAAAGCCCTAATTCTTAAAACATTCGGTCAGGGCATCTTTATCAGCAATAAAGATGCCCTGACTTGCTTCATGCTCCCGCTCGTTTAAGCAACTGCACCGCTTCAGTGTGATTCTTTTCCGTAGCACGCGCCAAAGCGGTCTTGCCGTTTTTATCTTGCGCGTTGATGTTCGCCTCGCGCTCTAATAAGACCTTGATTGTTTTGGCTTCACCTTTTTCCGCCGCCCGTATCAACGCGGTTTCGCCGTCATGATTGCGGGCATTGATTTCCGCTCCGCCATCAAGCAAAACACCGATGATTTTGGCGTGACCT
>JBGTMR010000294.1:0-3789 GCA_041743485.1 Pyrinomonadaceae bacterium | reverse complement strand
TGTGCCGCTAAAATGATGAATGCGGCGATGATGCCGAACGTCGCCGCGTGTCGTCCGCCGCGACGGGGTGCGAGATGGGCGCGACGCACGCCCGCGCATCCGGCGACGAACGCGCCCGGACAAAACAGTATGCCGAGATACGGCACAAGTGCGAAGGCGACGAACGCGAGGGCGAGATGCGCGGCTTGATTGTTGTGGTGGTTAAAGGTGTGCGGTTTGTTTGCACGCGCGTTGTTTGGATGTGTGATGTGGTGATGCGCGCGATATGAAGCCCGCAAAGCATCGGTCGGCATGTAATCGTCGTGGACATCGAGTTTGCGCCCGCAGACGCGACAGAAGCGCGCACTCTCGCGCGTCGCTTGGGTCGCGCACGCCGGACACGTCGCGTGCGGCGGTGTTTGGTCGGGCTTGTTCATAAATCGAACCTATAATCACCGCCAATAAACTAACGGCGGTGCGTTTTGCTCAAGGCTTTGCGCGAAATCTGGAAATCGAAATCGGCGTTGGCGGCGAAGTCGCTGACGGTGCGAAGAAACTGCGCGCGGTCTTGCACGCTCAACACGGCTGCCGCGTCCGCCGCCTCAATCGGATACGGATAACCGTTGCCGACGACGCATTCGGCGCGCACCGTATTCACGGTTTCATCCATTAGCCCGGCGTCCAAAACCCACGCCGGAATGTCTAGGCGGGCGGGCGTGCCGTCGCTTGTGGTTTGTAGATAAGTGAAGCCAATGCGCGCTCCGTTCGCCGCGTCACGAAACGCTTCGTGCATATCTTCGCGGACGCCGTAACAGAAAGTCGTGCGGTCGCCCCACGCCGCGAGACGATGCGCGTGGTTGTCATTAGCATCATCACGTTTGGCACGCAAGACTTGCGCGTCGCACACGGGATTGTCCGTTCGATGATTGATGCCTTCGAGGAAGTCGAGCATCGCCGTCAAGTCTCTCGCATAAGATTGGTCAATGAAACCTACGACCGGAACGCGCATCGCTTCGCTGGCGTCCATCAGGCGCGCGATACTCGCCGCATAGCGTTCACGAACGGTTGTGCGCGGGCGCGTGAAGGATGTCAGTAACGTGCCGTCAAAGAAGGCGAGCGGCATACGTTCTCCGCGCGATTGCCAACCTTCACGACTGCGAATGAATTTCTCGATTTCTTCGACTTCGATTTCAAACCGTTTGAGCGTGATAACGATGTCGGGCGTCATCTTGTCACCGTCGGCGGCAAGCAATTCATCGGGCGTGACGAGTTCGAGACGCAACGCTTTTCGATATGGAATGTGCGCGGCGTGCGGGTTTTCAAAGACCGCGATCTGCACGCACGCGACGGGCAGAGAGATGTCTCTGCCGGGCAAGACTTGGCTGCCGTCGGCGGCAAACGTCACGCGGTCGCGCAAGATTTCCATTGCCCACGCGCGCGCCGCGTCGTGCTTCGTCCACGCGCACTGAAACGGGCGAATCATTTTCTCGTTTGAGTCAAACTCCGCCGAAGGGACTGCGCCGACCGTTTCGCCGACCGTCATCGCATCACGCAAACGCCCGGCGTCGTGGTGCGTCAGACGGTCAAGCCGCGCGCTGTACTCACCCGCTTCACGTTCGACGCGCCGCTCAAACGCGACAATAGCAGCGTGCTTCTTTTCAAGTTCTGCGAGCAGTGAGGGACGGTGGAGCATTGTCGGGAAGTTATGAGCGATGAATGATGAATGATGAACAGGGAAAGAATCTTAAACTCATCATTCATCACTTATCATTCATCGTTGCCCTTTTGAGTTCTTCGGCGGAAGGCGAGTAGCGCGTGGTGCGGAGACGATTTTCGATGAAGGTGTAATGGATGCCATCTTTGACGTTGCGATAGGTGGTGGTGTTGCCGCCCGATTCCTTGACGAAATCCGACTTGCCGTTGAGTTTGAGTGTTTCGGGCGTGTCGGTCGCGGTTTCGTGTTGAAGGATGATTTGTAAAACCGTGCCTTCGAGGGCGGCGTTGAGTTTTTTGTTTTCGACAAACTTTTTATCAACGAAGGCGACCGTGACCGTGCCGCCCGTGACGCGAAACCGCAGGGCATCGGGCGCACCCGCCGCGTCTTCTTTGACGGGTTGCCCAAGCGCGCGTTCGACATCGGCGCGCGTGGATTTAAGAGGCTCGATGCCGTTCCACGTCGTCGCGTGGGCGATGCCCGCGAAGGCGAAGACGGCGATGACGAGTGCGAGACGGCGAAGTGGCGAAGGTGAAAAATTTTGTTTCATTGGGTGTTGATTATTTCGTGATTTCAATTTTTATGTCTTTGTTTTTTTCCTTGATTTGAAATCTGAAATCCCAAATTTGAAATAAAAACAGAAACCTTGATGACAGCTTATTGCTGTTTCGGAAAAGTAGAAGAGTCACAAGCAACTTTGTCGGAAAACTTGTGACTCTCCGCGTTTGATTTGTTTAGAAGTTCAGGCGCAAGCCGAACTGGAATTGGCGCGCGTCGAAAGCGGCGGTCGGACGGCTGCGATAACGCCCGTCATCCGTGCGTTCGTTGAAGGCGTTCACGTCGGTGATGAACGGCGACGCGGCGGCTTGGTTGAAGCGGTTGAAAAGATTGAAGCCTTCGGCGATGACTTCCAAACGGAAGCGTTCGCCGAAGCGAATATTGCGCGCGACGCGAAGGTCGAGTTGTTGGAACATCTCCGTGATGCCGCTGTTGCGACCGAGATTGCCGGTCGAGAACATGTTGTTGGTGATGAGCGGCGTGCAGCCGACATTGCCCGGAATACAGAGCGTGCCGTCGGCGGTGACTGACGGGCGGTCGGTCTGCGAGGATTGGTCGTTGTTCGTATCTTGATTGCTCAAGATATTGAACGGGCGACCGGAAGATATTTCAAAAATCGGTGCGATGATGAAATCGGCGAGAACGCGCTTTACGAAACTGTTTGATGAACGGAAGCTGTCCGGTGCTTGGAGTACGCCGCTAAAGACGAAGCGATGGCGTTGGTCGAACAGTGAAAGCGAACGCTCGGCGTTGAAGTTGAAATTGTCTTGCGGGAGAAGCAGAGTTTGCAAATCGCTCGAATCGTCAATGGATTTCGAGAAGGTGTATGAGCCTAAGAATTGAAAGTTGTTCGAGAAGCGTTTTTTGACTTCCAGCGTTCCGGCGTTGTAGTTGGAACTGCCCGAAGAACTTTGCGCGTTGACCGAACCGAAGGGCGAGAGCAAGCCGGGAGTGCGAAGCGTTCCGGCGAGTTGCGAATCAAGGACGGCTTGCGTGACCGCACCGCGCGAAGCGGCGAAGGCGAGGAAATAGTTCGGGGCGGTCGGGCGGAAGAAATTGGCGATTGCCGGAGTGATGACGCGCCGCGTTTGGTCGGCGGTTCTGCTCACAGGGTCAAACGGCGCGGCGATGATGCCGGGGATAATCGCCGCGAACGGGCGACCGGCGGCGGTGAAAAGTTGACCGGGAGCGATAGTCGCGCCGAACATGCCGAAGAACGGATCGGTCGTCGCGCGCATAGTCGGCAGGGCGAACGCGATGGCTTCCGTCGTGTTGAGCGGATCGCGTCCGGCGAAGCGGCGGAAGTTCTCGATTTGCAAATCCGTGCGCGGGGCGTTCACGTCAATCGGTCGCGGCAGGTGACGACTGTTGACGGTGAGGTAAGTTGCGGAGATGGATATGTCGCGCGTCAGTTGGCGTTCAATCGAAGCGTTCGCCTGCGTCGCGTAGGCATACTCGAAGTCGGAGGCGATGGGAAGCGTGAACGGCAGAACGGGACCCAAGCCGAAAAAGGTTTGGTCATTGAAGCGTTGGCGACC
>JBGTMR010000293.1:0-7682 GCA_041743485.1 Pyrinomonadaceae bacterium | reverse complement strand
GAATGGATTATCAACGCCCTTGCGATTGATGAAGCAAACGACCGCACTTACGTTATGGCGCGCGGGCTGTACGCCGTCGAAGAGTATTTGCAAGCCCGTTATTACATGTTTCGTCAAGTCTATTTTCACCGCACCTTGCGCTCGGCGGAATCCGTCTTGCGCTCCATTTTGCGCCGCGCCATCGAACTCGCAACGCAGGGCGATGCGGGTGAAATCTACCTTGCCGAAGACACGGCGTTTGCCCGTATGCTTCACGGAGCGACCCTGACGCTTGCCGACCATTTAGAGATGGACGATGCCGATGTGATGTTTCATGTTAAGCAGTGGCAACGCGCCCGCGACCCGATTTTGCGTGACTTGAGTTGCCGCTTTATCGAACGCCGGTTGTTCAAAGCGGTTGACCTCGACATGCCGCCGACAGAGCGCGCGACCTTTGTAAGTGCGGCGCGTGAAGCAGTTGAAAAGGCTGGTTTCGATGTCGCGTATTACTTTATCGAAGACCAAGCTTCCGACGTTCCGCACACGCCTTACCACGCTCCGACCGACACGCTCGATGAGCGCAAACGCATCTATGTCGAAGACGGTTATGCGCGTCCCGTCCTGCGTGAAATCACGGAAGTCAGCCAAGTGGCGCGCGGCTTAGAGCGCGGTTACAAGCTTCACCGCATCTGTTTTCCGCCGGAAGTCAAAGCCGATATTTACCGCCTTTACCGCACCGTCGCGCCGCCAACACGATGATTCACATACGCATAATTTCAATCATTTTCGCGCTCGGCATCGGTGTTTGCTCGAACCTTCCGTGTCAGGCTCAAACCTCTTTGCGCGTCGCGTTATTAAATGTGGATAACCAACCTATCGCTCCCGAAATCGAACAGAGTTTCAAGCGAAGTTTTGCAGCGCACGACATGCTTTCGCGTCTCACACTCCTCGATGCGGAACTTGCCCACGCCGCGAGTCGCGGAGTCGGTTATGCGGGTTCGCTGAACTTGACGCTTAACGAAGGGCGCGACATCGGGGCGAGCATCGGTTGCGATTTCTTCTTTCTTATTAAATCCGAAACCTCGCGCCGTTCCTCTTTTGCGACGCCCGTTTATTACGAAGCGGCGACAAGCGTGATGCTCGTCAGTACGCGAACCGGCAAACTTGTGATGTGGAATCGCGTCGCGGCTGAAAGCGAAGAAGCATCCGACGCCGAACGTGTCATGCTCGTAAAATTCAGTGAAGCGGTATGGCGTTATCGCGTCGCGGTTTTCAGACGGGCGGAAGATGAAAGTCTGGTTCGCCAAGCATTCATCGCCGAACCGTCCGTCACGACATCGGAGATGCCGGTTGTGATTGACGAAGATTCTTCTTCGCCCGATACAAGCGACAAAGACGCGGGTGATAAAGTGAAGGGCAAAGCCGAACCGAAACAGAGTGTCCGCCCGCCGCAACCCTACCGCCGCCCGCGTCCCGCGTACACGGAAAGCGCGCGCGATGTCGGAGTCGAGGCGACGATTGATGTCGAGGTTGACGTGATGCCGGACGGGACGGTCGGGCGCGTCGAAGTCGTGCGGTGGGGCGGCTTCGGTCTTGATGAAGCGGTCACGGAATCAATCAAGCAAACTCATTTTCGTCCGGCGATGCGCGACCGCGCGGCGGTGTTATCGCGCGTGCTTCTGCGATACAATTTCCGCCGTCCAACCAACGCCGCTTCGCACGCGACAACGCCAAATTAAATTAAGGCAGCACGTTTTGCGGATTCAGATTAACCACAGAGGCAGGGAGAAAAGCCACAGAGGAAGCACGGAGAAGGCAGGCGCGTTTCTCTGCGAATCTCTGTGTCGTCTCTGTGCCTCTGTGGTTAATCCGTTTTGCTCATCACCTCGCGGTACGGTATCGGCGAAGCGGGCGGCTAGGCGCGTGATATTGTGTGTGGCTCTATGTGTCGCATCGGGGTGGTGCGACGCGACGATTCAGGCGCAAAACACACCGCACACCGCGCGGGCATCCGGCGAGTTTTCATCATCCGCCACGCTTTCAAATCGCGCGTCTTCTCCGTCTTTCGATAACATCACTGACGATGACGTTAATGGTGATGTCGCGCGTCGGCTGCGTGTGTTCGATGCCGCGTGGCAGGCGATAAACGAGCGGTATTACGATGCCCGTTTGAACGGTGTCGCGTGGGGAGAGGTGCAAAGCGAGTTGCGCCCGCTTGCCGCCCGCGCCCCTTCCGATGAAATGCTTTACCTTGTTTTGCGGCGCATGACGGCGCGACTCCGCGATGCACACACGCGCGTTTTTGCGCGCGATGAACCGCGCGATTGGCGCGCTCCGCGTGTGCGTTCGGTAGGTTTGGCGGTGCGCGAAATCGCGGGAGAATTCGTCATTACAAACGTCGTCGCCGATTCGCCCGCCGCGCGTCAAGGCATCGTCGCAGGCGATGTCGTGCGGAAGATTGACGGCAAACCAATCACCGACATTTTGATTCAACGGACGGACGAAGCGCACGGGGCTTCGACGCCGCGCGCCGCACGCGCCCGCCTCGTCGCGTATCTTTTCGACGGCGCGCCGAATACGATTCTTAAACTCGAAATTATTGATAGAAACGAACGCCCGCGCGTCGTTTCACTGCTTCGCACCGAACAACGCGGGCGCATCGCTTTATCGGCAAGGAAGATAAATGTGAAGCCTGAAGGCAAACGGCGCACGTTCGCCGTTATCAGTTTTCCGGGATTTACTTCGGAGATTGCCGCCGCCCTCGCGCGCGCGATGCGCGAATCCTTGCGCGGGGTGGACGGTTTCATTTTAGACTTTCGCGGCAACGGCGGCGGCGAAGCCGAAGCGATGATTGATGTCGCGTCGCTGTTTCTTCCGGCGCGTCAATACATGGGTCGCTTCATAGACCGTCGCGGGCGCGTCGCCGAAACTCTTGAAACGCGCCGCGTGATGATGAGTTCCGCCGAACGCATCACGCCCGATGCGCGCCCCGTCGTCATTTTAACCGGCGTCCGTTCGGCGAGTGCGACGGAAGTTCTCGTCGCCGCGTTCAAAGAAAACGCCCGCGCCCGCATTATCGGTGAAGCGACGTGTGGTTGCGTTCTCGGCGTGCGTCGTCAACATAAACTTCCCGACGGCGGCGCGCTCCAAATCAGCGAACTCGATTTTGCGACGCCCGGCGGGGCGCGACTCGAAGGCAAAGGAATAGTTCCCGATGAAGAAGTCGTCCCGACACGCGCGGATTTTTACCGGAAACGCGACGCCGCGTTTGAACGGGCGGTTCGCGCGCTTGAATCTTCAAGCTAAACATCGTAGTGCTTTGTCAACGAAGTTCTTGTTCTAATCTTTATCTGAAATTTCAGATTTCAGATTAAAATTCAAGTTCAAAACCAGAAGAACAACCTAAAAACCAACACTACGAAGTATTAGTTCCGACAATTTCGACACTTCCTCTCAACAACCCGTAACGCCGTGACCAATATGTCTTCCCGTTCTCGAAATGTCGTAACCCTGACAATCTGCGTCGTCGCGGCATTCGTGCTTTACCTTCTCCACTCTTACGACACGACCGAAGTTATGGCATTGCGCGCAATGTCCGTTCCGACATATCGCTTCGTCATTACTATCGTCGAATTCGTTTTGTGGCTCGCTCTCGCGTTCGCGGTTGTGCGCCTTATGACGCGCCTGTTGTTTGAGCGCATCTTGCGTCGCCGCACCGCAAACGGCGTCGAGAGTTTGCCGCCGCTTATCCAGAACGTATTTTCTATCTCCGCGTTTTTGTTGTTATTCGTCTTTATTTTTAACCGCGTGTTTCCCGGCACATCGCTCGGCGCGCTGTTCACGACTTCCGCTTTGTTCGGTGTGATTCTCGGTCTGGCACTCCAAGACACGCTCGGCAACTTCTTTTCCGGTATCTCGCTTCACGCCGACCGCCCGTTTCAAACAGGCGACGTGATTCGCGTCGGAACGTGGGTCGGCGTCGTCGAAAGCATCACATGGCGCGCCGTCAAAGTTCGCACCTTCCTTAATCACATCGTCCTCATCAGCCACGCCAACATCGCCAAAGAATCCATAGAGGTTTTTCCGCGCGACAATCTAAATGCGCGGCTCATACACTTCGGCGGCGAATATCAGGATTCGCCCGCCCGTGTGATTCGCCATGTGCGCGACACGGTTCGCAATGCTCCCAACGTTTCACAAGAGCGCGAACCCATTATCCGTGTGCGCGAACTAGGCGACAACGGCGTCGAATACGAAGTCAAATACTGGCTGGAGAATTACGCCGCGTTTAACGATACCGACGCCCTGATACGCCAACGCATCTGGTATGTCTTCAACCGCGAAAAATTTACCTTCCCGTTTCCGACGCGCACGATTCACGTCGAAAATTTCGACGCCATCATGCCGCCCGATCCCGGCATACACACGCGCCGCCACGACGACGCGGTACACGATGCGACGTTTTTCGAGCGTCTGCGCGGCGTACCGATTTTTGCTCCGCTCAACGACGACGAACTTTCGCAACTCGCGTGCGCCGCCGTCAGTCGCATTTATGCCACAGGGGAAACTATCATCCGCGAAGGCGACCCCGGCTCCTCAATGTTCATTCTTCATCGCGGCGCGGCGGCAGTCGCGCGCACCATGAACAACTCCAAACACACGCTCGCCGAACTGCATCAGGGAAACTTTTTCGGTGAAATGGCACTTTTAACCGGAGAACCGCGCACCGCCGATGTAACCGCGACGAACGATGAAGTCGAAGTCCTCGAAATCCAACATGAAGCCTTGAAAACCTTGCTCGACGCCAACGATAAACTCGCGGAAAATTTGAGTGAGGTCATCGCCGCCCGCCAAACAAGTCTCGACGACGCGGAGGGTGCGGCAAGCCGGAATCAAACTGAAGCCAAAACTTCTGTGCTTTCATCAATCCGTAGGTTTTTCAATCTTCGTTGAGTTAACTGGTTTTTCCAATGCGAATCAAGAGTTGAGTATGCCCTGTCTGCAAGCTAAGGCAGCAGCGACAAGTTGGTAGGGTGTTGGCGAGGCGTTGTTGTTGGTTGTGGTTTGCTGTCTTGCAAGCTGCGGCAGCAACGACAAGTTGGTAGCCCACAGTGAAGGCGTGAGCCGCAACTGTGGGTCTTAAGCGATACCAAGATTTTTAGCTGCGGCAGCAGCGTAAGATAAGGACGAGCTTGCGCCTGATTTCTGTCGCTACTACCGTAGCTTGAAACCTCTTTTTACCTTCTTCCCACAGTTACGCTGTCGCTTCACTGTGGGCTACCAACTTGTCATTGCTGCCGCAGCTTAAAGACAGAGGCATACTTAACCCTTGATTCGCATTTCCAAACAGGACTTTCTCACTCCGAGTGGTTTCTTTAGTTTTCTTGTTTTGTCATTTGAGATTTCAAATTTCAAATCTCAAATAATGAGAAAGTCCAAAGTAAGAATGTGATAGTTGACAACAACACACTCAAGCTTTATCATGTCGCCGCACTCACTTAGAAGTAAAAACGATTCGGTGTTCGACCATTTCGCCCGTCAAATTTCAAGTGTGTGACGCGGAGTGATAATTGTCCGTTCGCATTTCTCTCATTCCGCACATCAATTTAGAATCTAAGAGCCATGCCGCCCAACACAGATTTTACGGATTTCGTGTGGTATGTTGTGCGGCAGGTTACGCTTGCTTACGCCAAACTAAGTGAGGAGATTGTCAGAGTGGTAAAAGCTGAAAATCAACCCGAAATGGAAAACGAAGATTCATCGCAGGTTCGCGTTACAGACCGACGCCGTTTTAATTTTGAAGGTGAGAATGAGAATCTCGCCGGTGGGGATGAAAACCCGACGAGTCCTAATCTCAAACCTTCCTACGTCGAAGAACTCGAAGCCCGCACACGCGCGGCGGAAGCGAAAACCGATGAGGTGCAGCGTCGTTTCGAGCAGGTTCGCGCCGAACTCAACCGTGAAACTGCCGAACTGCGCGCGCGTCTTCAACGCACCGCAGACGAGCGCGTGACAACGGAAAAAGCGGCGTTCATCGGTTCGTTACTGCCCGTCGTGGATAATTTAACCCGCGCCGTCCAAGCCGCCGAAAGCGGCACGTCGGTTGAGAACTTAATCGAAGGTTTGCGCGGCACGCTGAACGGCTTTGAAGCGGCACTCGCCGCGTCGGGCGTCGAACCGGTTCCGGCAATCGGTGAACAATTCGATCCCGAACTTCACGAAGCAGTTGATACGGTCGAAGCGGCGGATGAAGGACTCATCACCGCCGAATACGGTCGCGGCTTTCGTCTCGGCACGCGCCTCCTTCGCCCCGCGCGCGTTCAAGTCGGGCGGGCGAAAGGAATTGGTTCATCAACTCACTGATTCATCGGCTCAATTTTTAATGAACCGTTAAATCAATGAGTCAATGAACCGATGACTGAATGAAACAATTCTATTTGAGGAGAACACAGTGGCTAAAGAAGTAAAATTTAATGAAGACGCCCGGAGCGCGATGCTTCGTGGAGTCAATACGCTGGCGAACGCGGTGCGTGTGACGCTCGGACCTAAAGGTCGCAATGTCGTACTCGGCAAGAAATTCGGTTCGCCGGTAATCACGAAAGACGGCGTGACGGTCGCTAAAGAGATTGACCTTGCCGACAATTACGAGAACATGGGCGCGCAGATGGTCAAAGAAGTGGCGACGAAAACCAATGACCTCGCGGGCGACGGCACAACGACCGCGACGGTTTTAGCGCAAGCGATTTTCCGCGAAGGAATTAAAAACGTGACGGCGGGAGCCGACCCGATGCGACTTCAGCGCGGCATTCAACTCGCGGTCGCGGCGGCGTTGGTAAATCTCGAAAAGCAGACCAAGCCGATTAAAAGCAAAGAAGAACTGGCGAACGTCGCCACAGTTTCCGCCAATAACGACCGCGAAATCGGCACGCTCATCGCCGAAGCGATGGAGCGCGTCGGCAAAGACGGCGTGGTCACGGTCGAAGAAGCGCGCGGACGTGAAACCGAACTCGACATCGTGGAAGGTATGCAGTTCGACAGAGGTTTTCTGTCGCCTTACTTCGTTACGAATGCGGAGCGCGGCGAAGTCGTGTTGGAAGACGTGGTGATACTCATACACGAAAAGAAAATCGCGGCGATGCGTGAATTGCTCCCGATTTTGGAACAGACCGCCCGCACCGGACGCCCGCTTCTGATTATCGCGGAAGACGTTGAAGGCGACGCCCTCGCCACACTCGTCGTCAATAAACTGCGCGGCACGATTAAAGTCGCGGCGGTCAAAGCTCCGGCTTTCGGCGACCGTCGCAAAGCGATTCTCGAAGACATCGCCGCCATCACCGGCGGGCGCGTCATCACGGAAGAACTCGGCATCAAGCTTGAGAACGTCATGCTCGAAGATTTGGGTTCGGCAAAGCGCGTCATCATTGATAAAGACACGACAATCATCGTCGAAGGCGGCGGCACACAGGAAACCATACAAGGGCGCATCGGGCAGATTCGCGGCAACATCGAAAGCTCGGATTCCGATTATGACCGCGAAAAACTTCAAGAACGACTCGCCAAACTCACGGGCGGCGTCGCCATTGTTCGTGTCGGCGCGCTGACCGAAATCGAGATGAAGGAAAAGAAAGCCCGCGTTGACGATGCGATGAACGCGACGCGCGCGGCGTCACAAGAAGGAATCGTGGCGGGCGGCGGTGTCGCTC
>JBGTMR010000292.1:0-7782 GCA_041743485.1 Pyrinomonadaceae bacterium | reverse complement strand
ATCTTACGTCACATAACTTAAAACAAAAGTTCAATTCACGAAGTCGCTTGCTTCTTCCGCAATCGAGAGCGGTTCGGGTGCGGCTTCATCAATCGCGGCTTTGTCAATAGCGATGGGTTCTTCTTCGAGTTGCCAGATGTCATAGAGTTCGGGCAGTGTTTCCGTCACAAAGCGCGACGGACGTTGGACAATCATTTGTTTGGTGTAGTCCGCCGCCAAGAGTGGATATGTGATGTAGAGTTCATCTTTCGCGCGTGTGATGGAGACATACCACAGACGACGTTCCTCATCTTCGCCTTCCATTTCACGCAGACTGCGCGGACTTGGAAACTTGCCGTCTGCCGCCCACACGACGAACACCGCTTTCCATTCCAAACCTTTCGCTTGATGCACGCTCGTCAAAACTAACAACTCGTCTTCATCCGCACCCGATACGACATCTTCGCCGCCAAGCGTTTTCGGCTGCCCGAAACCTTCGGTCGAAAGCAGGGCGAGTTCGGCTAAAAATTCTTCCGTCGAATCATAACGCGCGCTGTATCGCGCGAGTCCGCGCAAATCTTCAAGCCGCGCTTCGGCGTTCTCGTAAGTCTGCGCGAGATAGTCTTCATAACCGGAAGCCAGCACGATTTCGATTTGCCGCGCGGGGTTCGCACGCGCGTCTTCGCCCGCGAGACGTTCGAGCAGTTCACGAAAGATTTGCCACCCGTTGCCGCGCCTGTTGACCTGCGAATCAATCGCACCGCGACGCACGAGGGCGAGCGGGTCATCGGTGTGACGCAAGGATTCCCACACTCGGTTCGCGGTCGCCGCCCCGATGTTCGGAACTAATTTCAAAGCACGCTTCCACGCGATTTCATCGAACGGGTTGGCGATGATGCGGAGGTATGAAAGGACATCTTTGACGTGCGCCTGTTCAAAGAAACGCACGCCGCTTCGTATCTGATACGGCACATTGCGGCGCGTCAGTTCCAACTGAATTTCGAGCGAATGATAATGCGAACGATACAGCACCGCGATGTCTTCGAGCGGCGTACCTTCTTCCCGCAATTCCAATATCCGCGAGACGACGAACGCGGCTTGTTGTTCCGCGTCCTGACACGGAACGAGCGCGGGTTTTATGTCGAGCGACGAACGCACGGCACGCAGGTTTTTCGGAAACTGTTTCCGGTTACGACTGATAGAAGCATTTGCGACCGCGAGTATTTCCGGCGTCGAACGATAATTGGTTTCGAGTTTATAAAGGTTGGCTTCCCCGTATCTTTTCTGAAACTCGAACAGGTTGCCGACGTTCGCACCGCGCCACGCGAAGATGCTTTGCGCGTCGTCACCGACGACCGTCACGCCGCGATGCTTGACCGCAAGCAAATCAATAATCTCGGCTTGCAACTTGTTCGTGTCCTGATATTCGTCAACGAGTATGTGTTGAAACTGCTCTTGATAAAGACCAGCGACCGCATCGGATTCAATCATCAACCGCTTCCAATTCAACAGCAAATCGTCATAGTCCATCACATTGCGCTCGCGTTTGCGTTCGGTGTAAAGACGGTCAACGCGCTCTATGTCTCCGGCGATAGTATGAAATTGCGGATAGCGACGCACGACCACATCGGGGATGGGTTCATCGGTATTCGTCGCGTAGCTTGCGATGTCCTGCAAGACTTCGGCTTTCGGAAAACGACGCGCCCGCGTGTCAACGCCCGCTTCGCTCACACACGCCGTCAGAAAATCGCGTGCGTCTTCGGCATCTAAAATCGTGTAGTTCGACGTGTACCCGATGACTTCGGCGTGACGCCGCAAAATCAGATTACCAATGCGGTGAAACGTCCCGCCCCACACCTTACGACTGATATTGCCGTCGCCCGAAGCGGTCAAACTCTCGACGCGCCGCAGCATCTCGCGGGCGGCGCGATTGGTGAACGTCGCCAGCATAATGCGTTGCGGCGACACGCCTTGTTCGATGAGATACGCGACGCGGTAAGTTATCGTCCGCGTCTTTCCCGTTCCCGCTCCGGCGATGACAAGCGAGGGTTGCGCGGGTGCGTGCGCGGCAGTTACGACCGCGAATTGTTCGGGGTTTAATTCTTCGCGGTAACGCGCAAGACGGTCAATCGCACTCGCGTTTATCGGGCGTTTGATGACGTAACGCTTCATGGATTACCGTTGATTGAAGTTGGATTTAAGGGCGCGTTGCAATCATACGCGATGAGGGCTAGGATGAGTAACAAGACTAAATTTCACAATGAATTCTAAGGAGCAAACCGATGAAGTTTCCCGGCGGCATGAACATTCAACAGATGATGAAGCAAGCGCAGGCGATGCAGGAGAACATGCAAAAAGAGATGGAAGCGATGACGGTCGAAGCATCGGCGGGCGGCGGCGTCGTCACCGTTCAGATGCGCGGCACACGCGAAATCGAGAAGCTTACGATTGACCCCGAAGCCGTTAAAGAGGGCGACGTTGAGATGCTGCAAGACATGATTGTCGCCGCCATCAACGAAGCCGCGCGCAAAGTTGACGAAGCTATGAAATCAAAACTCGGTGGGATGTTGCCGCCCGGAATGGGCAATCTCGGAGGTCTTTTGTAATTTGCAATTTGAGATTTCAAATTAAAAATCATGTTGGAGTATTCAGAACCCGTAACCAAACTTATTGATGAGTTCAAACGGCTTCCCGGCGTCGGGCAGAAGTCGGCGCAACGTCTCGCGTTTCACGTCATGCGGATGGCGGAAGCGGATGTTGAACGCTTCTCGAACGCGATGATGGAGGTCAAGCGGCGCATCGTGTTTTGCGATGTATGCAATAACTTGACGGACGTAAATCCGTGTCGCTTCTGCTCGAATACAGGGCGTGACCATTCGGTGATTTGCATTGTCGAAGAACCGTTCAACCTTGTTTCGGTCGAGAAAACGCGCTCGTTCAAAGGCGTGTATCACGTCTTACACGGCAGCCTGTCACCGATTCGCGGCATCAGTCCCGACGATTTGAAACTCGCCAATCTGCTTCCGCGCTTAAAGCCGGAAAACAATAACGACACCGAAGTCAAAGAAATCATTCTCGCCACCAACCCGAACACCGAAGGCGAAGCGACCGCGAGTTATATCGCGCGGCTGCTCAAACCTCTCGGCGTCAAAGTCACACGCATCGCTATGGGAATGCCGGTCGGAAGCGACCTCGAATACGTTGACGAAGTGACGATGGACAAGGCGTTGTCGAACCGCCACGAAATGTGAAAGAGCAGGAGCCAGTAGCCAGAAGTAAGAAGCTAGAATGAAGACTACAAGCGCATCTTGTGTTTCTGCTTTATTCTGGCTCCTGACTTCTGGCTCCTGCTTTTAGAATCTCACCTGCTCGATTTCCGCGCCCTCACGACATTCGACG
The DNA here is from genome assembly GCA_041743485.1 of Pyrinomonadaceae bacterium. GTDB lineage: Bacteria > Acidobacteriota > Blastocatellia > Pyrinomonadales > Pyrinomonadaceae > JANDLT01. Next base: position 4,404 of record JBGTMR010000292.1, on the reverse strand, counting down.
CAATCTTCGCCGTTGTCGTAAGACTTAGTTTCAAATTCGACAAGGGATTTAATCGGCACGCCGTCAATCTCCTTTGGTGCGGAATTGAAGCGCACGATTGTTCCGCAGCCGATGATGTCGGCACCGAGTTCGCGCACAAGGGCGAAGGTTTCGCGGAGAGCGTTGCCGCTTCGCACGATGTCGTCAATGAGGACGCACGGGTTCATGCCGCCGTGACCGACCCACTGGCGAAATTTGCGTTTGCCTTCCGCTTCGCGCTCCGCCCAGTAAATCTGCTCGGCACTCAAAGCTTCACGCACACCGAATGCGACCGGAATCCCGCCCGGACTCGGACTAACGACCGCGATTTTCGGAAGCAGACTCGCAATGTCGCGGTCAGTGCGAAACAGGCGCGAGAGGGCGACGGCAAGCACGCGCGCCGTATCGTAATAACGAAACGCGAGCGGCATTTGAAAGTAGTGCGGCGTGTGTTGCCCCGATGGATAAACGAAATGACCTTCGCGGTAAGCACCCGTGCGTTTGAGCATCTGCATCACGGCATCGGATGATGGAATGAGTTGAACCATAATTTAGTCCTCTTTGGTTGATTTATAAATCTTGTGCTTCGGGCGAGGCTCGTGCATTCGGTATTTCCCAAATCGGGCTTGGGGATTCAAAGCACTTCGCCTCTGTCTAGTATCAAGTTTGTTGGAAAATCGAACTTAAAGCATATCACCTGCGCGCGTGGTTTGACGCTTCATATATCAAGCACGCTTTCAATTAAACGACGATGCGCCGCGCTTAAATCTTCCTTCAATTCCTCGCGCGTGCGCCACGCGAACGACCTGATTTCAAAGCCATCGGTTTTCGGCGCACCGACGGCGCGGGCGCGATATATGATTTCGATTTGTTGCGGGCGGCGAAGCGTGCGCGCACGGGCGAACTTAATCTCTATGAGTTCCAATTTTGCTTCTTCGCGCAGTTCGCGGCGCAAAGCGTCTTTAGGGTCTTCGCCGCGCCCGATGAAGCCGCCGGGAATGCCCCACCCGTTGCCCGTGCGAAAGACGTGCTTGAACAGAAGCACGCGCCCGCTTTCATCCGTGATGACCGCCGCGACCGAAACCATAAAGCGCGGGTTCGTCAAACCTGTCACCAAACCACGCACGCGCGACGGCATTTTACGCCACACCACGCCCATCAAACTTTGTAGATTTTCAATCAAAAATGATACTCGCGGATTCGACTTTCATCAGTGCTGTTCGCGCACCGTCAAACCTTCCGCCGCGAAACGCCACTTCAGCATTTCAACTCCCTCTTCCGCCGCGAGTGCCTGTTCGACTTCCGCCCCGCGCCCTTCTTCACATAGAAAAGCGATACAGCCGCCGCCGCCCGCCCCGCAAACTTTCGCGGCAAGCGCGCCGTGACGCAAAGCTTTTTCGACGAGAGTTTCCATATGCGGCGTGGTGATGTTGGGCGCGAGCCGTTTGCGGTTCGGGTATGCCGCGCTCATCACCTGCGCGACCGTTTCAAAGTCGCCTGCGATGAGAGCCGCGCGCATCTTGACGGCGGAGTTACGTATGCTTTGAAAAATGTCGAACGTCGCGCGGTCGCCGTCAATGTGGCGTTTGAACATCTCCCAATTATTTACGCCGGACATGCGTGGTTCGCCCGTATAACAAATTCGTATCCGGTCTTCGAGCGTGCGCGCGTCCACCGTGAGTTGTTCGCGTTGCGTGCCGTCAATGCGAAAGTGAATCGCGTTCGCCCCGCCGTAAAACGCCGCGTAGTAATCTTGATAACCGGCGGGAACGCGAATCACGGTCGTCTCGATATTGGCGGCAAGCTGGATAAACCGGCTCTCATCATAACGATTGCCGACGAAACGATTGAGCGCGCCGATGCACGCGATGGCGAGCGCGCTCGAACCGCCAAGCCCCGCCCCCGCCGGAGAATCACATTCCGCGATTAAATGGAAACCCTGTTTGGGACGAAAGAAGTGAACGAGTTTCGAGATGAGTTCGAGGCGTTCGTCGTGAATCAGATTCTCGATTTCGCCGAGCGTCGTTTCAAATCCGGTGTGGCGGTCGCGCGATTCTAAAATCACACGCTCGTCACCCGTCGTCTCAATCCGGCAACGCGCCAACAGCGAGATACCGAAATTAACGGTCGAAGCTCCGGGATGAAACAGATAGAGCGGGTGAATATCAATTGTGCCTCCGGCGAGGTCAACGCGGGTCGGGGCGGATGATTCGATAATCATAGATAACAGGAAACAAAGGACGTGGGTTTCTTCTTACGGCTCTTCATCAGGATTAGGCTTTGGCTCAGACGGCTGAAAAAGCAAGGACTGTTTCGCCTCATTTTTAGGGATAACTCGAAGGACGCGCAAAACGCTATACTGTGTGGAAACAACATCCCTGTCGAAGCCATATTTAACTTCCGTCAAAACTTCGGCTCTTATCGCATCGCCGGGTCGGACAGGCACGTCCCCATTTTGAAAACTGGTAAGCCATGCTTCATCAAGAATCTTCGCCGGTATGTTCCTGTTGTCATGGCGAAATTCCCACTGGGAAGTACCCAGAAAATCCGGTTTTTTTACCTTCAGAATCATTTCAGATATGGACTGGATAGACTCCGCTGTTATTAAGTCTTCTATCGTCTCCGGTGCTATGTACAGCGACAAATTAAACGCCGCTTCGCCCTCATTTGTCACGAACGATGCTTTATCGGCGTCATTTAAGGGAGCTAAGGCTGAATTTATTTTGTCTAAATCGCGGACTAAAGCTTCGCGCGAGATAGGCTCATAAGCCGGGAATTGCCTAACATCCGTTTCCTCTGCAAGCCTATGTAAATCCCTTTCTAAGACTGCTATCTCCTGAGTACCCTTTATATCTGTTTTCTTATCAAGGAAGTTGACCATCAGATACTTGGCTTTAAGCAGGTAGTTACCAACTACTACTTTCCAATCACCCTTCTTCAATCCTTCGTCATCAACCGATTCTATCGCTTGCTTGAGCCAAGCTTTGACCGAACCACTTTCTACATCTTCAAGTAAGAGGATAGGCTGAAGTTTAGCGTCAATGCTCCTGACAAGGCTTTTGTCCGTTTCCTGTAATGCGTCAATCAGATCGGACATAGCGCGGAACACCCTTGAGGGGCTGCCCGACCCCTTTTCAAAGTCAATCTTTATATAAAAGTCCGCCCCGCCCCTTTTAACGTCTGAACCTTTTGCAGAGTCGTCAGGTGGTGAGATTTTCAGGTCTTTAATGTTAAGGGTTTCGCCTAGATTTTCGAGTGCCATATCTAAGTCCTATCAAGATACTTGTTTCATCGGTGAAACAGGCTTTGTATCATACCGACCAATGCCCCAAAAGTCCAATATCTGTACAAAACCCTCTAAGAAATAGAACGCAGACTGACAGAATTAGAATAAGTCTTTGTGAAAAGAGTTCAATTGAGATCACACTTAATTGAACTTCCATCGCCAACAATCCTATCAAGTATCCGTCGGTTCAACTTTCGGCGGCGCAGTTTTCACGGGGAAGTTTTGCGCGGCGGCGCGCGCGCGTTTTCCGTTTTTGCGTTTGCGCGTGGGCAACGGGATATGTTCTTGAATTTCGTGAAGCGTCTCCTGCGCCGCGTGTTCGATGCGATGCACACTTTCGGGATTGACTTCCTCGACCTTCTTCGACAACCAGTACCGTTCGGCAAGATAGAAACCGCCGATGCCGATGACGAGGATAACGAATAACGCGATACCGATTTGATGAAAATCGCCGATGAGATTGCTAATCGCGCTGTTGAAGAAATAGCCCGCGCCGCTCAAAGACAGAACCCAGATGAAACACGCCGCGAAAGACAACGGCAAAAACCTTCTGTACGGCATTCGCACCACGCCGTAGAACATACACAAAGCACTTCGCAAACCCCAAATATATTTCGACAACAGCATCGCCGCCCCGCCGAAGTTTTCCGCGAGACGTTCGACACGCGGACGCACCGCACGATAAAAACGATAATTCTCCGCTCCGCTATGCACGCCGTGACCGAGCAGATACGCGATGTGGTCGCTGATAACCGCACCCAGCGTTCCCGCCGCGACGACTTTCACGAAACTCCATTCGCCGAAGAAACCGCTATGCGCCAACACGCCCGCGAGCAGCAACGTGATGTCGCCTTCGAGTGCCGCGAGAATGAAGATAGCGATTAAGCCGTATAGCCCGACGAGTTCGTAAAAGAAGTTTGCATCCATAATGAGGGTAGTGATGAGTGCGGAATGATGAGTGATGAATAACAGTGCGAATTTTGATTCCGACACTCATCATTCATCACTCACCATTCATCACTACCCACGCATTCTACACGCCCGATAGGTTGTTTGACAGCCTCTTAAATCCTTTGTTACATTCGCCGCGCCTTCACCCC